>NZ_JASLFG010000055.1:0-66825 GCF_030150775.1 Aquitalea sp. | reverse complement strand
GCCACCATGAAATAGCAGTCGTGGCTGGATTGCAGCTCCACCCAGTTCTTGATGACGCCGTGGTAATGGCCCAGGTGCAGGCTGCCCGTGGGGCGCATGCCGGAAAGGATGCGGTTGGCAAACATGGTGTGATTTCCAGATGGTCCGGGAATGACAAAGCCTGCTCCGGATTGCGCATGCTGCGCACGCCGTACAGGCTTTGACGGCCACCCGGCAGGTGGCCTCCCGCAAGTTATAGAAACAGACTGAGCAGATGATACACCAGCTGGCGCAGCGGATTGAGCAAGGGCATCAGTACGCCGGTAAAGATCAGCGCAATGAGGATCCACATGCCATAGGGCTCTAGCCGGGAATACTTGTAAGCCATGCCCGGTGGCAGCAGGCTTTCCACGATGCGGCCGCCATCCAGCGGCAGTAGCGGCAGCAGGTTGAGCACCATCAGCATCACGTTGATGTTGATACCGGCCTTGCTCATCAGCGCCAGCGGCTCGGAATAGCTGTTGTTCATCACGATAGCCAGCTTGAACAGCAACACCCACCCCACCGCCATGATGAAATTGGCCAGCGGACCAGCCGCAGCCACCCAGCGCATACCCACCCGCGGGTTGCGCAAGGCACCAAAGTTGACCGGTACCGGTTTGGCCCAGCCAAACAGCACGCCGCCCATGATCAGGGAAATCAGCGGCAGTAACACCGTACCTACCGGGTCGATATGCTTGAGGGGGTTCAGCGTCATGCGCCCCAGCATGTAGGCGGTGGAATCGCCAAAGCGTTTGGCCGCATAGGCGTGCGCTGCTTCGTGCAGGGTAATGGCCAGCAGGACTGGCAAGGCATAGATGCTGATCTGCTGGATCAGTTGAGAAGTATCGCCCATGGCTTCTTTTTCAAATGGAAAACGTTGACCCCCACTAGATGGGGGCAGGCTCGGATGGTTCCAGTAGCGGGCTTACAGACCGAACAGAGCCGGGTCGCCCTTGCCACGACGCAGCAGTTCCACCCCCTCGGTCATGTCGATCACCGTGGTGGGTTCGGTACCGCACCAACCGCCATCAATCACCGCATCCACCGTGTGTTCCAGCCGCTCGCGGATTTCATACGGGTCGGTCAGCGCGTCCTCGTCACCCGGCAATAGCAGGGTACAGGACAGGATGGGTTCACCCAGCTCTTCCAGCAGCGCCAGTGCCACTTTGTGATCCGGCACGCGCAGGCCGATGGTGGCGCGCTTGGGATGCAGGGTGCGGCGCGGCACTTCCTTGGTGGCTTGCAGGATGAAGGTGTAGCTGCCGGGCGTGGCGGCCTTGAGCTGGCGGAACTGGCTGTTGTCGACGCGGGCGTAGTTGGCCAGCTCGGACAAGTTGTGACATACCAGCGTCAGGTGGTGTTTGAGCTCGATCTGGCGGATGGCCAGAATGCGCTCCATCGCCTTCTTGTCGCCCAGCATGCAGCCCAGCGCGTAACAGGAGTCGGTGGGATACACCACCACCCCGCCATTACGCAGGATGTTGGCTGCTTCCCGGATCAGCCGCGCCTGCGGATTGTCCGGGTGAATCATGAAAAACTGTGCCATGTGTGTGCTTTAGTGTTGGTTTATGCCGCACGCGGAGCGCGGATAATGCGCTCCTGCAATGCCAGCCATACCGGCTGGCAGATGGGCGGCAGGTCATCGGTACGGCCCACGTCGCGGCCACCTTCGCCGGGCGCATGAAAATCGCTGCCGGCACTGGACAGCAGGCCGTAGCGCTGGGCGATCAACGCATATTTGTGCATGTCGTCCAGGCTGTGGCTGCCGCTGGCCACCTCGATACCCTGGCCGCCAGCGTCCTTGAAGTCCAGAATCAGCCGCTCGATCAGGGTGCGTCCCATATCGTAGCGACCGGGATGGGCAATCACCGCCATGCCGCCAGAAGCAACAATCCAGCCGACAGCATCGGCCAGTCGCGCCCATTCATGCGGCACATAGCCAGGCTTGCCCGGTGTCAGGTATTTGCGGAACACCGTGCGCACGTCCTTGACCTCGCCGCTGTTCACCAGAAAACGGGCAAAGTGGGTGCGGCCTATCATTTCCGGGTTTTTGCAGACGGCCATGGCACCATCGAAAGCGCCATGAATACCGATGCGGGCTAGCGAGTCGGACATCTCTTGCGCCCGCTGCACCCGGCCATCGCGAATGGACTGCAGGCCCGCCTTGAGTGCCGGATGTTCCGGGTCTATTCCCAGCCCGACAATATGCACGGTGTGCTTGCCATTCCAGGTGACCGAGACTTCCACGCCATTGAGAAAATCCACGCCGTGGGCCGCAGCTGTGGCACGGGCATCAGCCAGGCCGTGGGTACAGTCGTGGTCGGTCAGCGCCACCAGCGTGGCTTCACGTTCGGCGGCACGGGCGATCACCTCGGCTGGCGGCAGCGCACCGTCGGAGGCATGGGAATGAAAATGCAGGTCAATGCTGGCCATCTATCAGTTTCCGTCCTTGCTCTGCCGGGCCTGCTGGCGCGCCTGCCAGGCAGCAAGCCGGCTGCGGTAATCGCGCAGCTCGGCGTAATAGGTGTCGAGAATGCAGGGGTCGCAACCACTGCCGCAGCACATGTCGTCGGTGACTTCAAACGGCGGCTGCGGCATCGGGTCGTCATCCGGCGGCAAGACAGCCTCGGACATCAGGCCGCCACCACCGTGATGGTAAAGCCCTCACCGCTGACAACCTGACCGGGGCGGATCTTGCAGGTTTTGCGCAGCTCCTGTGCACCGTCCACCGCAACATTGCCCTCGGCAATGAAATGTTTGGCTTCACCGCCGGATGAACACACGCTGCAGGTTTTCAACAGATCACACAGGGCGATGTATTCATTACGCAATTGAAAGGTTTCATTCATTTTTACACATCCATTCTGGACAGGCTTGTGCACCGCTTGTGGACAAGACCTGCAACTATTTGAGCAAAAAGCATAAATTGGCACTGCCTGTTTTTTAGGCAGAGGCTTCAGGTTTTCCACCCACTGACGGGACAGAGCTGTGAGCGGCCTGTGGAAAAGAAGAACAAGACCCTGAAAATTAAAGACTTTGTCAGAGCTGATTATTTTTTAAGCTATTTCCACCCCATTCCGGCAGCTGCCGCAAGGCATGCCAAGCTTGCTGCAGGCGCTGTGCTTCGCTGCCTTGCAGCAATACCGGAACAATGCCCACCGCCGCCAGCTCGGCCTGATACAGACTCAGCAGCCAGTCGCGTTCGGCGGGATGGCTGCGCAGCGGGTCTGGCTGCCAGGGGATGTCTGTTGCCGTCAACAGGGTCAGCACATAGTCCTGCGGGCGGTAATGCTGCAGTAAGGCGGGCGATGCCTGCCCGAATGCCACTTCCGCCCATATCTTGCAAATGAGCACCGTGGTATCGCATACCAGCCAGTCGTGCTGCCGTGCCGCCGCCTGTTCGGCCTGCAACTGCCCGCAGGCAATGGCCTCGATGTCGGGCATCGCCACCTGGTAGGGGCGGTTGGCGTAGTAGTCACGCGCATATTCCGTCACATGGCTGGCACGCACGCCTTGCGCCTGCATGCTGGCGGCCAGTTGGGCCGACAAGGTGCTCTTGCCACAGGACTCCGGCCCGACCACGGCAATTCGGTGAATGATGCTCACGGCAAACCTGCTGCCAAAGAGTGTAATTATACGTCGGCTTGCCTGTGCATCAGTAGTCTTGCCTGTGTTTTATGTTGCTCAGGCTGCTTTTCTCACCGCAAGCGGGGACAGCCCTGTGCGTGAGCTGTGGACAAGACAGACAAGTTGCTGAATGGCAAAGCACTTTGCTGAACCGCCTGTTTTTTAGGCAGCCAAGTCGCCATTTCCCGCGGCGGTCTGTTACGAACAGCAATACCACCCGGCTGACGCTTTTGCACATCGGCCGGGGAAAGGCTTGTGCACGGCCTGTGGGCAAATGCACTAAGTCACTGATCTGGTAGATTCTTTCAGCGCCGCCTGTTTTTTAGGCAATTACTGTTTGGCACGGAAAATACCCGCTTTTTGCTTGCTCTAGCGTGCACAAATCAGCGACGAGGCCGCTAAACAGCGGGTCAGTCCGAGTTTTACACACCCTGCGGGGACAGGCTTGTGCACCGCCTGTGGGCAAGTCCGCCAAATACATGAATCAGCATGTATTTTTTTGCAGTGCCTATTTTTTAGTCAACGGATGACACTGCGGCTTATTCTGCCCAGCGCCATGGCGGTGGGTCACCAGACTGTGTTTTTGCACACACAGCGGGGACAGGCTTGTGTGTGGTCTGTGGACAAACAGCTTAAGTCACTGAGACTAAACGGTCTTTGTACCACTGCCTGTTTTTTGTGCAAAAAATGATTTTTTCCACGCCTGCCGTGTACCGATATGTGGAGGGGGTGTGGATAAACGTGGCAAGTAACTGATGCTACAGCACAAATCTGGACTGCTCATTTTTTGGGCAGCCACCACCATGGTTACGGCAAGAAAAAAGGCGTGCCACGGGCACGCCTTGCATTGCTGAATTACACCCGATGCTAGCTGCTCTCGCCCACCAGCACGCTGGCCAATTGCTGACGCAGTGCCTGACCGCGCAGCCCTTGCGACAACAACACCAGCAGCTTGGCGGTGGCCGCCTCCGGCGTGAGGTCGGCCCCGGCAATGGCACCGGCACGGGCCAGCGGCTGGCTGGCGGCATAGGCACCCACTTCCACTGCGCCATGCACCACCTGGCTGATATTCAATACTGCGCCACCACGGGCGCTCAGCGCCGCCACACCATCCAGCAATACCGGGTCTGCCGGGGTGTTGCCATTGCCATAGCTCATCAGTACCGCAGCATCCAGTTTGCTGTCCTGCATGGCCTGACCGGCCAGTGCGCTGGCATAGCCCGGAGTCAGGAAGAAGCTGGCCAGCTTGAGCGAAATATCCAGCGTCACTGGCTGGAAGGGCTGGCTGGCACGCAGCCAGTGCTGGCGCTGCCAATCGGCCTGAATGCCAAAGCGGGCCAGCGCCGGGGCGTTCGGGCTGTCAAAACCGGCAAAGCTGGCGGCATCCAGCTTGCGGGCACGGCAGCCACGCAGCAGCAGGCGGTTGAAGGCAATACACACTTCGTGCAGGTCCGGCTGGCAGGCCGCTTCCAGCGCATCGGCCAGATTGCTCCAGCCATCCGAGCGCGGATGGACCAGCGGCAGTTGCGCACCGGTGATAATCACCGGTTTGGCCAGACCTTGCAGGGCAAAGGCCAGCACGCTGGCGGTGTAGGCCATGGTGTCGGTGCCATGAATCACCACAAAGCCGTCATACGCGGCATAGCGCGAGGCCAGATCGTCAATCAGCTGCTGCCACTGGGCCGGGACAATGGCGGAGGAGTCAATCAGCTGCGGGTATTCCACCACGTCAAAGTCCAGCACCGGGGTACGGAAGCGTTCCAGCAGGCGCGGCAGCAGGCCGGGAACGGGGGCCAGGCCTTCCGGGGTGTGGTCCATGCCGATGGTGCCTCCGCTGTAGAGGACGAGCAGGCGGGTCATGTGTACTTCCTTGGTCAACATCAAACAGCGGGCATGGTAGCGCAAAACCTGTCAGCTTGCGGCTTGCCGCACGACAGACAGCAAAACCCCCGCGACAGACGGGCTGCCGCGGGGGCCTTGATCACTCTGAAAACCTCAGCGCAGTGCTTCGCGGATGGCATCGTCCACTGCATGCTGCGCCATGCCGATCTGACCAACGATGTAACGCTGCAAGCCGCGCAGATAGGGGTCGTCCTCTTCATGGCTGGCATCCTGCCGCGCCTTGTCCAGCAGGCGCAGTGCCTGGTGGAAGCGGTCGTCCGGGCGATACTGGGCATCCGGCGGCAGCCGCTGGAAGGGGTCTTTGCCATCGTCAATGGCGGCATCATGCATGGCATGCAGCGCTTGGTTGATGGCCTCTACCGCGCGGCGCTCGCCCTGTTCAACCCGCGGCTGGTCTGGATGGGCCAGCAGGTCGCGCGCCAGACGCAGGTCGGTCATGGCATGCATGTAATAGGGGTGCTCGTCCGGATGCCAGTGATGCTGCTCGAAGCGCCAGGGCATGCCTTCATGCCACTCGCGCTGCATGTCCGGGTGCCAGTCATTGCCATGCCAGTCGTCGGCTTGCGCCACGCCGGCGGCCAGCAGTGCCGAAGCAGCCAGCAACAGGCCGGCCAGGGATTGTTTCAGGGTAGACATGGTGAATCTCCTTGGATTGCAAGCGGTGTTATTGTTGTTGCGGTAAATCCTGGCCAGCCTTAGCGCAGGGCGTCGGCAATGGCCTGCTGCGTAGCGCGGTGGGCGTCATCGATATGGCGCAGGATGCGGCCCTGCAGATCGCGCACCCAGGGGTCGTCCTCGCGGTGGCTGGCGTCACGTCTGGCCTGCTCCAGTAACTGCAGTGCCTGATGGAAGCGGTCGGTCGGGTTCAGGCGGGCATCCGGGGCGGGAATCTGCCACGGGTTCTTGCCATCCTGAATGGCAGCCTGGGTCATTTCTTTCAGTGCGGCATCAATGGCACCGACAGCCCAGCGCTCATCATCCTGCACCGGCTGTACATCCGGCCGTGCCAGCAAGGCGCGCGCCTGGCGCAGATCGCTCATGGCATGGCCATAATAGGGATGCTCGGCCGGATTCCAGTGCGGGGCAGCAGCCACCGGCACCGGCTTGTACACCACCTGGGTGCGGGTTGGCGTAACGACGCAGGCGGACAAACTGGCCGCAACCATGGCCAGCAACAGCCAGCGGCCAGGTCTGGTAATTGAAATTTTCATCAGGGTCTCTCCTCGTAATGATGCACGGTAAGAAGCATGACCCCGGCACAGCGGCGAGTCTGTTGCCCGGCTGTATCACTTGGTAAGCATTTGTAATGAAATTGTGTGCAATTGTTAATTGATGCAGCTGTTGCACGGTAACAAGGCACGTCAACCCATCGGCATGGTGGCCGCTGCCAACTCTCCGCTATCTGTCGGGACGTGGCTGTCTACCGTGACGCGGATGGCATCGTGCCGCCAATACTCGATATCACAGTCGATGATGCGCTGCTGCTGATCGTAATTGACGCGGGCAATGCGCAGGATGGGCGAACCCTCGGCCAGCATCAGTGCCTGGGCTACTTCGCCGCGCGCAGCCGTGGGGGTGATGTCAAAGCGGGAGCGGCGGTATTGCAGACCATAGCGCGTCTGGTACAGCTCGGTCAGCGACTGTGACAGATCTTCCTGCATGATGCCGGGAAAGCATTCCGGCTTCAGATAGTGTTCGACATATAACACTACCCGGCCATCCAGGCTGCGCAGGCGGCAAATCTGTAACACCCGCGCCAGCGCGGGCAATTGCAGGCGCTGGCTGATTTCCGGTGCCGCCACCATGCTGCGCGATGACAGCACGCGGGTATCCACCCGCCGTTGCTGCTGTTGCACCATCTGCTGGAAATGGCCGCGGTATTGCGGGTTGTACTCCAGCCGCGGCGGGGCCACAAACCAGCCACGGCGGTCTTCGCGATAGATGCAGCCTTCGGCCTCCAGCGCCAGCAGTGCGTCTTTCAGGGTGATGCGGGTGGTATCAAACAGCTGCGACAGGGTGCGTTCCGAGGGCAGCTTGCCGCCTGGCGGCAGCAGGCCAACGGCAATCTGTGCCAGCAAGGACTGTCGTATTTGGGCCACCTGGGTCTGATTATTTTCTGTCGCCATGATCTGGCCTAGTCCACTGAAAGTTAACGTCAGCTTAGTGTTTAGCAGACCTGCATGACAGCAGCGCGACAGTATGTCGGTTTATGACCAAAACAGGTCGATCCCAAGACTTCATGCAACTGACACGGAACTGAAACTTGCCGCACATCATCTCGTCATCTGCACTGCCTAAGATCGCCCTGCTCAATTGACCTAGTCCAAAGGATGGAAGCAATGAACAAGAAGCTGATGGCCGCAGTTGTATTGTCCGCACTGAGTATTGGTGCTTCCGCTGTGCACGCACAGGATCTCAACAGCCTGATCAAGGCTGCCAAGCAGGAAGGTGAACTCACCACCATCGCCCTGCCGCATGACTGGTGTGGTTATGGTGACCTGCTGGCTGGCTTCAAGGCCAAGTACGGCATCAAGGTAAACGAACTGAACCCGGATGCCGGTTCCGGCGACGAAGTCGAGGCCATCAAGGCCAACAAGGGCAACAAGGGTCCGCAGGCACCGGACGTGATCGATGTTGGTCTGTCCTTTGGCCCGCAAGCCAAGGAAGCCGGCCTGATCCAGCCGTACAAGGTATCCACCTGGAACAGCATCCCGGCCGAAGTGAAGGACAAGGATGGTTACTGGTACGGCGACTACTACGGC
The DNA here is from genome assembly GCF_030150775.1 of Aquitalea sp. Taxonomy (NCBI): domain Bacteria; kingdom Pseudomonadati; phylum Pseudomonadota; class Betaproteobacteria; order Neisseriales; family Chromobacteriaceae; genus Aquitalea; species Aquitalea sp. The sequence continues at coordinate 58,513 of NZ_JASLFG010000055.1, read as the reverse complement.
GTACTGGCTTTCGAAGTGAACACCGACATCATCAAGAAGGTACCGGCTGACTGGTCCGACCTGTTGAAGCCGGAATACAAGAACGCCGTGGCACTGGCCGGTGACCCGCGCACCGCCAACCAAGCCATCATGGGCGTATACGCCGCCGGCCTGTCGCAAGCAGGCGGCAACCCGGCCAAGGCAGCCGATGCCGGCCTGAAGTTCTTCTCTCAGTTGAACAAGAACGGCAACTTCGTACCGGTAATCGGCAAGGCTGCCTCGCTGGCCCAGGGCACCACTCCCATCATCGTGCGCTGGGACTACAACGCCCTGGCCGACCGCGACACCCTGAAGGGCAACCCGAAAGTGGCCGTAGTGGTGCCGAAATCCGGCGTGGTGGCTGGCGTATACGTACAGGCCATCAGCGCCTACGCCCCGCACCCGAATGCCGCCAAGCTGTGGATGGAATACCTGTACTCCGACGAAGGCCAACTGGGCTGGCTGAAGGGCTACTGCCACCCCAGCCGCTTCAACGATCTGGCTGCACGCAAGAAAGTACCGGCTGAACTGCTGTCCAAACTGCCGGCTGCGGCCAACTACAAGAAAGCCGTGTTCCCCACCCTGGAACAGCAGGAAGTCTACAAGGCCACCATTACCAAGCAGTGGGACAGCGTAGTGGGCAGCAACGTCAAGTAAGCCTGCAAGGCTGATTCACCCCGCCGTCATGGCCGCTTCCACCGTGGCCATGACGGTTTTTGATTCCATCCTGTCACCGGGACAGACCCGAGCTGCCCACCAGGCAGTACAACAGCACGGCAGCACTCCTGCCCATGCCGGGCTTCCCTTTCTTTACGAGGCTGCACCACGGATGCCCACTTCACCCGATTCCGTCACCCACGGCCCGGCACCGCAGGCTGGTCATTCCCGCAAGGGGCTGACGCTGTCTGCCTTCAACTGGCTGGGCGTAATGCCGTTTTTCCTGTTTGCCCTGCTGTTTCTCATCCTGCCCACCGCCACGCTGATGATAGGTGCGTTTCAGGATGCCAACGGCCATTTCACCCTGGGCAATATCGCCAAACTGTTTGACGACAGCATTCTGTCGGCCTACTGGATCAGCTTTGAAGTCAGCGCGGCATCGGCGCTGGGCGGCAGCCTGATCGGCCTGCTGCTGGCGCTGGCGGCGATTCAGGGCGGCCTGCCCGCCTGGATTCGCCCCACGCTGATGACCTTCTCCGGCGTGGCGTCCAATTTTGCCGGCATTCCGCTGTCGTTTGCCTTTCTGTCCACCCTGGGCCGTATGGGTCTGGTGACAGTGCTGCTGCGCAACTATGCCGACTTCGACCTGTACGGCACCGGCTTTTCCATTCTCAGCTTCATCGGGCTGACACTGACCTATCTGTACTTCCAGATTCCACTGATGGTGCTGATTGTCACCCCGGCCATCGACGGCCTGCGCACTGAATGGCGCGAAGCCTGCGAAAGCCTGGGCGGCAGCAGCATCGCCTACTGGTGGCATATCGCCCTGCCCATCCTGTGGCCCAGCATTCTGGGGTCTGCCCTGCTGCTGTTTGCCAATGCCTTTGGCGCGGTAGCCACCGCCTATGCGCTGACCGGTAGCTCGCTCAATATCGTGCCCATCCTGCTGTATGCGCAGATTCGCGGCGATGTGCTGCACGACCAGAACCTGGGCTATGCGCTGGCACTGGGCATGATCGTGGTGACCGGCCTGTCCAATGCCGGCTATATCTGGCTGCGCAGCCGCGCCGAAAGGGGGCGTGAATGAAATCGACATCGCGACTGGGTGCCTGGGTGGCCATTGCCATCGGCACCATTTACTTTCTGCTACCGCTGATTGCCACTTTCGAGTTCAGCCTGAAGATGAACCGCGACGGCTACAGCTTCGAGGCCTACAAGGTGGTGCTGGCCGACCCCGGCTTTCAGGCTACTTTTGGCTATTCCACGCTGATGGCAGTGCTGACCATCATCGTCGGCATCGTGCTGGTGGTGCCCACCGCCTACTGGATTCAGCTCAAGCTGCCGCGCCTGCGCCCGCTGGTGGAATTCATCACCCTGCTGCCGCTGGTGATTCCGGCCATCGTCATCGTGTTTGGCTACCTCAAGCTGTACAACAGCAGCTCCTGGCTGCCGCTGACCGGCAATGAACGCGCCACCGATTTTCTGCTGATGTGCAGCTACGTCACGCTGGCCCTGCCCTATCTGTACCGCTCCATCGACGCCGGCCTGCGCGCCATCGATGTGCGCACCCTGACCGAAGCCGCCGAGAGCCTGGGTGCCAGCTGGCCCAGCATTCTGCTGCAGGTGATTTTCCCGAATGTGAAGTCGGCCATCCTGTCCGGTGCCTTTCTTACCTTCGCGGTAGTGATTGGCGAATTCACCATGGCCAGCCTGTTGGGCCGCCCGGCCTTTGGCCCTTACCTGCAACTGATCGGTGCCAACCGCGCTTACGAGCCCTCGGCACTGGCCATCATCGCCTTCCTGGTGACCTGGGCCGCCATGGGGCTGATCCAGGTATTCGCCCGCAATGCCCGCCCGGCCCGCAAGACGGCCTGAGCCCAGACAGAATCCAAGGAAAACCACATGGCTTACCTCACCATCAATAATCTGCACAAACGCTTTGACGACCATGTCGTGGTACACGACTTCAACATGAGCATCGAGCAGGGCGAGTTCGTTACCTTTCTGGGCCCGTCCGGCTGCGGCAAGACCACCGTGCTGCGCATGATTGCCGGTTTTGAAACCCCCACCTCCGGCCAGATCCGCGTCGGCAGCGATGAAATCACTCATCTGTCACCGCAAAAGCGCGGCATCGGCATGGTGTTTCAGAGCTACGCGCTGTTCCCGAATATGAACGTGACGCAGAACATCGGCTTCGGCCTGAAAATGCGCAAATGCGACGGCGCAGAAATTGCCCGCAAGGTGGCGGAAGTCATCAAGCTGGTGGAGCTCTCCGGCAAGGAAAACCACTACCCGCACGAATTGTCCGGCGGTCAGCGTCAGCGGGTGGCGCTGGCACGCGCACTGGTGGTGGAGCCGCGCATCCTGCTGCTGGACGAACCGCTGTCGGCACTGGACGCGCGCATCCGCAAAAACCTGCGCGAGCAGATCCGCGACATCCAGCGCCGTCTGGGCCTGACCACCATTTTCGTCACCCACGATCAGGAAGAAGCACTCACCATGTCCGACCGCATCTTCGTGATGAATCAGGGCAAGGTGGAACAGGAAGGCCGTGCCGAAATGGTATACACCCAGCCGGCCACCGAATTCGTGGCCCGTTTCATGGGCAATTACAATCTGCTGGGTGCGGCCGATACCCAGCGCCTGCTGGGGCTGGATATCCAGGGCCACATGGCTATCCGCCCGGAATCCATCCACGTGCTGGATGCCCACAGCCAGCAGGCCGACACCCTGGCCGGCACCATCCGCCAGCACCAGTTGCTGGGCAATATCATCCGTTACCAGATAGAAAGCGGCGGCATCACCCTGCTGGTAGACCGGCTGAACCGCACCGCCAGCGACCTGATGCCGGCTGGCACCGCCGTGCGCCTGCAAATCAGCCGTGACGACATGCGCGAGGTACGCTGATGCTGGCCATTTTCGATCTGGACGACACCCTCACCAATGGCGACAGCTCCAGCCTGTGGCTGCAATTCATGGTGGAGCGCGGACTGGCCGCAGCCGACATGCTGCCGCGCGAGGCCGAGCTGATGGCGGCCTACCGCCGTGGTGAGTTGCGTATGGAAGACTATATGGACTTCACCCTGCAACCAATGCAGGGGCGCAGTGTGGTGGAAATTGCCGAGTGGGTGGAAGGCTTCATTGCCGACAAGATCGCCCCCATCGTGTTTCCGCAGGCGCGTGACACGCTGGCGCGCTACAAGGCCGAGGGCCGCACCCTGCTGGTGATCTCCGCCACCGGCGAACATCTGGTGGGGCCGATCTCGCGCTTTCTGGGTGCCGACGACTTTCTGGCCATCTGCCTGGCCACCGAGGATGGCAGCTACACCGGCCACACCCACAGCGTAATGACCTATCAGCACGGTAAGGTGATCCGTCTGCAGCAATGGCTGCAACAGCATGGCGAAAACCTGGACGGTAGCCATGGCTACAGCGACTCCATCAATGATGTGCCGCTGCTGCAAGCAGTAGAGCAGGCCTACACGGTGAATGCCGACCCGAAACTGGCCGCTGTGGCGGCACAACACGGCTGGCAGCAACTGAACTGGTAAGCAGGTTAGCGGTAATGCAGCAGCATGCGTGCAAACGCGCCTTGCTGCTGCAACTGCCCCAACGCCCGGTCAAGCTCGACCAAACCGATCTGACTGCGCGCTGACAGCGCACAACGCATGCGGTAGCTGCTGATCACCAGCGGCGGCTGCATCGGTGGCAGCTTCAGGCCGTGCGCCAATTGGTAATCCAGATACAGCCGGTTGCTGACGGCATGCGGTACACGCCCGGCAGCCAGCTTGTGCAGGCTGTCATCCATACTGTGGGCGTCATCACGCACAAAGCGGCTACCCAGTTCTGCCTGCAGTTCCGGATAGGCAAAACCCAGCACCGTGCCGACAGGCTGGCCGGCCAGTGCAGACAGCTGACTGCGTGGCGGTGCCTCGCGGCTACTCAGCAGCAAATCCTGATTTTGCAAGAAGGGCTGGCTCCAGCGCAGGCTCTTGTCTGGCATCCACGCTGGTAAGGCCAGACACACCACATCGCCCTGCCCCGCTTCCAGCGCCGGAATCAAGCGCTTGCGCGGCAATACCCGGAAACGCGCCGTCCGTTGCAAGCGGGCTGCCAGCGCCAGGCCGATATCCCGATGCAGACCATCCTGTAGTGTTTCATTGACGATATTGGCCTGCGGCATCTCGGTGCTGTCATCCACCAGCACCCGCAATTCGCCGGCCATCGCCGGGCATGCCGACAGCAACAGCAACATGCCGCCCCAGCCGATTCGTGGCTTCGCCATTCTTATGCTTCCCCTGTACTTACCCGTCTGTCAGTACAGGGGAGAACCGCACTTGCTGTCAATGAAAACCGCCGCGCGCCATGCAGTTCTGGTAGCGGCCATCCACCCGCCGGGCAAACCACTCGGTGGTCAACTGGTGGGTGAACTTGGGGCTGACCAGCACAATCTGCGGAATGATCTGACGCGGAGCAGCCCGGCCGGACTGCTCGGCCAGCGTAAATACCCGCTTGTAGACTTCGGTCTGGCTGAACACCGCCAGTTTTTCCTGCCGCAGATCGCGCGCCATCTCATCCGGGCTCAGGCGCAAGCGTCCGGCCAGGCCGTTGAGGGCGCGCTGGGTGTCGCTGGTGGCACCGGACAACACGCGGTTCATCTTGTCGCTGTACAGCATGATGTCGCCGTCCAGCGCCAGCTTTTGCCCTGACAGGTGCTGCACCGCCTGCTGGAAAGCGGCGTTGCGGCTGGCATAGCGCCCGGCATTGTAGTCGGCAAAGCGGTACACCATGTCCGGATAGCTGATGGGATACTGCAGCAGGATGGCGGTGCCGAAATACACGCTGCCGCGCAGGCTGAATACTTCGTCGCGCAAGCTGGTATAGCTGTAGGGATAAGGCCAGGCACGCACCTGGGTTTCGGCAAAGGCCACACTCACCTGCATCGGCCCGCCATCGCGGATGGGGTTCTTGTGTTCGAAGATGGTCTGGCCGAACGGCAGTTCGCGGATCATGTCTTCAAACAGCGCATTCATCTGCTTCTTGGTGCGCAGGGCATTCACCCGTTCCTTGTAGGTCTGGCCATTGGGGGATTTCTTCAGCATGGCCGCATCCACCACCAGCGCGGGGATGAAATACTTCTGCCGCCGCTCTTCAATCTGCCCCCAGACAATCCTGGAAAGGTTTGGCACCACCGGATCGGGGTTGAAGCCTGACTCCTGCTCCGCCACCGCCAGCACCGCGCAGAAGTATTGCGGCGCATACGGAATCTTCAGATGGCTGAAGGCGGTCATGATGTCGCCATGCCATTCGCGCCGCGCCGGAATGCCACGCGGCAGCAGCTTGTCCAGCAAGGCGCTGCCCTCCTTCTCGTTGGCATAGGCCGGTTGCAAGGGCAAGGGCACCGGCTTGCTGACGGGGGCAACAACAACGGGGGCCGGCTGTACCGGTTTGACAACCGGTGCGGGCAACAGGCTTTGCGGGTCCGGCATCGGGGCCGGGCGCAAGACAGGAGCAGGAACGGGAACAGGCTGGGCCACCGGGGCCACCGTGGCAGCACAACCGGTCAAACCCAGTAATGCCGCCACCGACAGATAACGGTACATGCAAAAGTCCTTCAAGGACGTCCTGTCGGAATGCGGACGCCGGAATCGTGATGGTGCCATGCCGGGGCATGGCCGTGTGCATCAGTGCTTGATTTTGTGGCTGGGTGCCGGAGTGGGCAAAAAGCCCTGACTGAGCAGATGAAACAGCAGCCAGCCCAGTGCGCAGATACCCACCAGCGCAGCAAACCCCAGCAGCAGCTTCACCAACAAAGCCATGCGTGGCGAGGCAAGCAGGCCATCGCTGCGCGGTGCACCTTCCGGCTTGACCAGCGCGGAAGCAACTGGCGCGGATGGCAGCACCTCAGGAGCAGCTAACGGCAGTACAGGCGGAATCTCAATCCGGACCTCGGCCTTGTCGGCCTGGGGCTGAGCAACGATGGCAGCCACGCCCAGCGCGGGCGCATTTTGCACGGCAGGGGCGCTGTATTGCGCGACCATGCTGGCGGTTTCTCCAGTTTCTCCAGTTTCTCCAGCCTCACCAATCCTGGCCAGTCGACTGGTCAGACCATCCAGCCAGCCCAGTGGCGGCGGAGGGGTCAGTGCCGGGGCACGCTGGCGGATGATGCGGCTTTCCACCAGCACGAATATCACGCACAGCAGCGGCACCACCACTTGCAAGGCCGGGGCCTGGGTATTCACCCAGTCCAGCACCAGCGGGTCGCTCACCGCCAGCTGCCCGGCTACCCAGGCCAGCAGGCTGGCACCCAATGGCAGCAGCAGCGGGTAATCGTTCAGCAGACGGGCAATCAGCAGGCTGCCGTACATCAACAAGGGAACGCTGAACAGCAAGCCGAGGATCAGGTACAGCACACTGCCCTGCGCCGCGGCGGCCAGCGCCACCACATTGTCCAGACTGAGTACCAGATCGGCCATCACCACCACCGACACCGCCGACCACAGCTGGCGGCTGTCCGCAGTTGCACCGGGTTGGCCGTCGGCGTCGTCATCGCCCAGCAACAGCTTGATGGCAATGCTGATCAGCAACGCTGCACCCAGCAGCTTGAGCAGCGGCACCTGCAGCAGAAAACCCACCACGGTGGTAAGCAGTACGCGCAGCAATATGGCGAAGCCCGTACCCAGCATCACCGCCTTGCGCATCAGCTGTGGCGGCAGCGAACGGCAGGCCACGGCAATCACCAGCGCATTGTCACCACTGAGAATCAGGTCCAGGAAAAACACTTGCAGCGTCATGCCCAGTGCCTGCATCAAACCATCCAGCTCCATTACAACCTTTCCATTGCAATATGGCCTGCTGCCTCAGGCAGCCAGGGCACCAGCAAACCCGGCAAACAGACCAAGGCCACCGGCCAGTAAAAACAGGGCCGCCACCAGCACGGCATACGGTCCTTGCAGACGCAAGGCTGGCGGCAGTTCGCAGCGTGCCAGCCGGTACAGGAAACCCAGTACCAGCGGCAGCAACACAGCATTGAGTACGGCAGTGGCAATCGACAAGCGCACCAGGCTTGGGCTGATGGCCACCACCACGGCAGCCAGCAGCAACATCAGGGCAAAGGCAGCATAGAACCACGGCACCTGCCGCGGGTGCTCGGCCAGGGCATGATGCCGGCCACCCAGCTCGCCCAGCGCCCAGACTGCCGACAGGCACACCACAATGGTGGCCACCAAGGCTCCGCCGCTGAGTGCCAGTGCAAACAGCAGCCGGCCTGCCAGCGGGCCCAGCGCGGAACCAAAGGCATTGGCCAGTTCCGGTATGGTATCCAGCACGACCCCGCCATGACCGGCAAATACGGCAGCAGCCGCCATCAGGACTGCCGCCGTGATCAGCTGGCACAGTATGGCGCCGAGCATGGTGTCGATACGCGCGGCGCGCAGATCATCCAGATTCAGCCCCTTGTCGATCAGCGCAGACTGTTGATAAAACACCGTCCACGGCATCACGCTGCTACCCAGATTGGCGGCCAGCAGATACAGATAACTGGCATCGTGCAGCGGCATCTCCAGCAATTGCGGCTTTATGTGCTGCCAGCTTGGGTAGGCGTGCCACGCCATCCACAGGAAAGCCAGCTCCGCCACGCCAAACAGCATGGCAACCCGCTCCACCTCGCGGTAGCTGCCACTGCAAACCATCAGGAAGATCAACACAGCCACCAGGCTGACGCTCTGCCATACCGGCACGCCATACAGCTGTGCCACCCCGGACAGACCACTCATTTCGGTAAGCAAGGCACCAAAGCAGCTCAGGATCAAGGCACAGGTGGACAACCAGGCCCAGCCGCGGCCAAAGCGCTGCAGCACCAGTTCGCCATAGCCTTTGCCGGTGGACAGCGCCAGTCGCACCGTCAGTTCCTGCACGATGAATAGCAGCGGAATGATGAGGAACTGCAACAGCAATAGGCGGTAGCCCCACTGCGCACCGCTCTGGGCGGCGGTGAGCACGCTGCCGGCATCGGTATCGGCCAGCATCACCACCAGCCCTGGCCCCAGGGTGGCAGCCAGCCGCTGCAGGCGGCCAAGGCGCGGCGACAGGATACGCAAGGCGCTGACCAGCTGGGTCATGGCTTGCCGCTGGCCGGGCCGTTGCGGAAGTCATGCAGCAAGGCGGAATCCGGTGTCAGCAGCAGCGTGGGAGCAGAGTCCGACAGCGCCTGGCGGTAAGTCTGCAAGGAACGGTAGAACTTGTAGAACTTGGGGTCCTTGCCAAAGGCGGCCGCCAGAATACGATTGGCCTGAGCATCCGCCTCGCCATGAATGATGGCGCTTTGACGTTGCGCTTCAGACAGAATGACAGTGCGCTCACCATCAGCCTTGGCCTGGATTTCCTGTGACCACTGTCCGCCCTGGGCGCGCAGCTCACGCGCTTCTTGCTGACGTGCTGACTTCATGCGGTCGTAAATGGCCTGGCTGGTTTCCAGCGGCAGGTCGGCACGGTGCAGACGCACTTCGGTCACCTCGATACCCAGCATGCGGGCGCGGGTGGCGGTTTCCTGCTGGATTTGCTGCACGATGCGGGTACGCTCTTCCGATAGCAGGGCCTTGAGCGGCACCTTGCCCAGTTCGCGCCGCAGCGAGGTGCTGACCAGTTGGGTCAGCTGTAGCCGCGCCTGGTCCTCAGTACGCAGTGCCTGGTAAAAACGCAGCGGGTTGGCAATGCGGTAACGGGTATAGGTTTCCGCTTCCACCCGTTTTTCATCGCCCAGGATGATCTGCTCCGGCGGCGGTGCCAGGGTTTGCAAGCGCACATCGTAAAACTGCAGGCTGTCCACCAGCGGCAGCTTGAACTTGAGGCCAGGCTCGGCGTCCACGTCTATCGGTGCGCCCAGGCGGATGATCAGACCCTTCTGCCCCTCGCTGAGGGTATAGAAAGAAGACGACAGCAGCCACACGGCCGCCAGGGCGGCCACAATGCCCGCACCCTTGTAGGAAGTAGCCATCAACGCGTCTCCTTGGCAGGCTTGGCCTTGTCTTTGTCCTGCAACTGCAACAGCGACAGCACACCGCCATTGCCGCCCTTGCCGGAGGAATCCACCACCACCTTGCTGGCCTTTTTCAGCACTTCGTCCATGCTGTCCAGATACAGCCGCCAGGCGGTGACATCCTTGGCCTGGGCATAGCTCTGGTAAACCGAATCAAACCGCTTGGCCTCGCCCTGCGCCAGATTCACCACCTGGCTTTGATAGGCCTGAGCCTCCTGCATGATGCGGGCGGCATCGCCACGCGCCTTGGGCAGAATGTCGTTGCTGTAAGCCTGGGCTTCGTTGCGTGCGCGTTCCTGGTCGGCACGGGCGCGCTGTACATCGTTGAAGGCGTCGATCACCGCCGCCGGCGGGTCCACCCGCTGCAACTGCACCTGAGTGACGATGATGCCGCTTTCGGCTTCATCCAGACGGCTTTGCAGCAAGCTGCGGGTCTCCTCTGCCACCTGCTGGCGACGGTTGGACATCACCGCCTGGATGGGCGTGCGTGACACCACCTCGCGCATGGCGCTTTCGGCGGCAATGCGCAGCGAGGTTTCCGGGTTGTTCACCTTGAACAAAAACTGCCCGGCGTCCTTGATGCGCCAGAACACCACGCCATCGGCCTCGACGATGTTTTCGTCACCGGTCAGCATCTGCTTGTCACGCGGATCGGTGGAATCCGTGGTAACACCGTCGTACAGATTAGCCAGCTTCAGCTGCTTGATCTGGGTAACCTTGGGCAGCATGACGGTTTCGATCGGCCATGGCAGGTGATAGTGCAAGCCGGCCTGGGTGGTATCCACCCAGCGGCCCAGGCGCAACACCACGCCCTGCTCATCCGGCTGCACCTTGTAGATGCCGGCCATGATCCAGCCAATGACCAGCAGGCCACCCAACAGCAGCAAACCCTTGCCGCGCATGCCCATTACGTCCAGGTAATAATCTACGCGCTGCGCCCAACTGCTGCGTGATGCGCCCTGCCCTGTTACTGCCGCTTGTCCGGCCTCGTCTTGTTGCACTGCATTGCCTTTCTTGTTGCGGGCCTCTCCCGCGCTTGCCGCCTGCCGGCATGTCAGCCCAATCGCTGGCAGCCATTGTCTACAACGCAGCAGGGTTATTGGCGGATGACAGCCCCTGCTGCGCACGCTTGTGCTACAGCCAGGTGCTAAGCGCCAGGCCTATGCCACCCAGGGCCGAAACCAAAGAAACAGCCAGCAACCAGCGTCGCTGGGTCAGCACCGTGATGGATGCCATGGCAACGGCAATCTGGATCAGCGTCATCGCCAGCGCCATGCGCTCGTGCGGACGCAATACCTTTTCGGATTCTTCACTCAGCTGGCGCGACTCTTCCTGTAAAGCCTGGGCTTTCTTCAGCTGCTCAGCCTGTTGGGTTTGCTGCTTTTGCAAGTCCGCCTGGTAACGGGCTTGCTCTGCCGGGTCGCGCACCAGCACCAGCGCCAGCTGGTCCAGATGGGCCTTGGTCGATTTGGCCTGATAGTAGGCCCAGGCATCGGATGCCTCGGACTGTTTGAGAATGCTCTGGTTTTTCAGAAACAAGGCTTCATTCTGCTTGGCGCCGCTCTGGTAGCTGAACACCGCGCCAATCGTGGCCAGAATGGCAGTCAACAAGGCAATCTTCTGCGCCAGCTGGCCCTTTTCGGCCTCCTCTTCCAGCAGCTTTTCATGCAGCCCTGCAATCTCGTATTCTTCCTCAGCCATATAACTTCTCCGTGGTCTGGATAGCCGACGTTTTATTCCGCAAGCATGGCCGGCATGCTCGCGCGCGCGCGCCTGTCAAACAAGCGGATTTCTGTGCAGTTTTTGTATCAAGCCAGCTAGCCAGCCATAGCGGGCCCGGGAAGGTATAGCCGGATTGATCCGCCCGAATCAGCTGGGCCACCACCCCACAGGCCGTAGAAGCAGCTACCCAGCCAGGGAAAACCCGGTTACAATGCACCCCTTCGCGGGCGTCGTATAATGGTAATACCCAAGCTTCCCAAGCTTGTGCCGTGGGTTCGATTCCCATCGCCCGCTCCACACCGGATTCCTGTAGATCCTTGATCTGCAAAAGAAAAAGCCAACCGTTACCGGTTGGCTTTTTTCATGTCTGATCAGCAGTACCTGCTACTGCCGACCCCAGCAAATACCACCTGGTGGCACCGCCGGCAAGACGGCTACATCTTGCTGAACTGATTCCGCAGACTCGGGCAGGAGCCCAGCTATTGCCGATGCCATGGCTGAGCGCATGTGGTGCTCATTGGCCAAAAATCATCACCTGCTGCTCGATGGCACCGAAAATACTTGTCCCGGCCTCGTCCAGCATCTCAATGCACACCCGGTCGCCGGCACGCATGAATGAAGTCTGTGCAGCACCCAGCTCGATGGTTTCATACATGCGGACTTCGGCCAGGCAGCAATAACCCACGCCGCCGTTATCGATGGACGAACCATGCAAGCTGCCCTGCTTGTTCGATACCGTCCCGGAACCGATGATGGAGCCCGCCCGCAGTTCTCTGGTTTTGGCCGCATGCGCAATCAGTTGCGGAAAGTTGAAGGTCATGTCCTGCCCGGCATTTGGGCAACCAAACAGCTCGCCGTTCAGATGTACCCGTAATGGGCGGTGCAGCTTGCCACCCTGCCAATGCCTGCCCAGCTCATCCGGCGTGACAGCCACCGGGCTGAATGCTGAAGCCGGTTTGGACTGGAAAAAACCAAAGCCCTTGGCCAGCTCCGCAGGGATCAGATTGCGCAAGGAGACATCATTGACCAGCATCAGCAGACGAATAGCCGAGCCTGCCTGCGCTGGCGTCGTCCCCATGGCGACATCGGCAGTGATCACGGCAAGCTCGGCTTCAAAGTCGATGCCCCACTCGACGGAGCCGGCGACAATGGGATCGCGTGGGCCGACAAAGGCATCAGACCCGCCCTGATACATCAGCGGACTGGTCCAGAACTCTGGTGGCAAGGCGGCTCCACGGGCACGGCGAACCAGCTCGACATGATTGACATAGGCCGAGCCATCCGCCCACTGGTAAGCACGTGGCAGAGGCGACAGGCATTGTGCCGGGTCAAACAACAAGGCCTTCGGCGGAATCTCCCGGTTCAGTGCCTGATAGCGTTCCTCCAGTCTTGCGGCGACAGCATCCCAGTCATCCAGTGCCTGCTGCAGGCAATCGGCGATGTCGGCCACGGGCAGGCAATGGGTGAGCGAGCGGTTAACCACAACCAGTTGGCCATCGCGGCGGCCATTTTTCAGACTTGCCAGTTTCATGCTGTGTTTCCTGTTTTGATCAATTTTCACATCTGGCCCCACCGGTGGTGAGGCCAGGACAACATTACCGCCAAGTAAACATTCAGCCCGTCACCCCCTTGCCCAGACTGCCGCGCAGGCCAAACAGCAGCAGCACGACAATCAGCAAGGACGGCAAGGCCACCAACTGGAACAGCGCAACCTGCGTCCAGTTCAGTGCAATCAGCTGGCCGCCCACCATCGGCCCGAGTACCGAGCCGATACGCCCTATGCCCAGACTCCAGCCCACGCCGGTAGTACGCAGCGTCGTGGGATAGAAACTGGCTGCCATGGCATTGATGGCAGGCTGACCGCCAACAACGGCAAACCCCACCAGAAACACCAGGGCAAACAGCCAGCCGGCGCTGGAAACGCTGTGACCGATCAGCGCAATCAGTACCGTGGCCAGCATGAAGCAGGGAAGCAGAATCCGGCGAAATCCGGCACGATCAATCAGCCAGCCCATCAGGATGGTGCCCAGCGTGCCTCCCAGCTGCAGCACGGCACCGACCAGCACCGCACGCTCCAGGCTCATACCCGCCAGGCGCGCCAAAGTGGGTAGCCAGTTGGACAGAAAATACAGGGCAATCATGTTGAGAAAACAGACCAGCCACAGCAGCAAGGTGCCGGACCGGCGACCATCCTGAAACAGGGCAAGCAGCGGCATGCTGCCTGTTGGCCGCTCAGCCAGTTGCAATAGCCCATTGGGCGGCAGCGGCACCGACAACACACGCTGCAACAGGACCCGGGCCTGTTCTGGCTGTTGGCGAACCAGCAGCTGGTAGTGGATAGACTCCGGCAGATATCGCCACATCAGCAGTGCGATGAGAATGGGCAGGATTCCACCCAGCACAAACACCGACTGCCAGCCAAAGCGTGGAATCAGTAGCGCCGCCACCAGCCCGCCACTCATTGCCCCCAGCGTAAAACCGCATGAAATCAGCATCATGGTGGAAACCCGTTTGCGCCGCGGGCTGTATTCGCCACACAGCGCCATGGCATTGGGCATGATAGCCCCCAGCCCCAGGCCCGTGATGAAGCGGATCAGCATCAATTGCTGCAGTGTGGTGACCAGCGCGGTCAGCAGCATGCACATGCCAAAGAACAGCGTGGAAACAATCAATACCGGCCTGCGGCCATAGCGATCCGCCAACATGCTGAACAGCAGCGAACCCAGCAACAGCCCCAGCAAGCCAGAGGAAAACACTGGCCCCAGTGCTGATTTGTCCACGGCCCATGTCTGCAACAAAGCAGGGGCGACATAAGCCATGGCTTGCACATCAAAACCATCCAGCACCATGCAGATGCCGCAGAGGATGAAAATCAGCCACTGGTATCTGCCAATCGGACTGGCATCAATCAGTGCGGCCACATCCACTTTTATCGTCTCACTCACGGCGTCTTGCTCCTGATTGTTTTTATGGACACTACCGGCCATGTCAAACCAATGGTCTCTGTCTACGGCCCATCCCCACTCATTCCGCTTGGGCAGACCGGGAGTTCGTCGTATCGTGCATCCAGCGGGCATGATGCGGAGCACGTTTGGTTTGCGACCATTCCTCCAGCATGTCCCACTTCACTGCATCCAGCCTGGCCTGCATCTCTTCCGTGGCGGTATTGGCCGCCAGCTCCAGCCGATGGCCGCTGGGGTCCTGAAAATAAATGGACTGGAACAAGGTATGGTTGGTCGGTCCGACCACTTCAATCCCGTCTGCCTCCAGCCGTGCTTTCACGCTCAGCAGCACAGCAACGGATGCCACTTCCAATGCCAGGTGCTGGGTCCATGCCGGCGTGTTCGGGTCTCGTCCCATTTCCGGCCAGGTAGGCAGTTCGAAAAACGCCAGGACATTGCCATTGCCGGCGTCCAGAAACACATGCATGTATGGATCGGCGGCACCGGTGGAGGGCACCTGGTCTTCGGCAATCGCCAGAATGAATTGCATGTCCAGATACTTCTGATACCAGAGCACGGTCTGTCTGGCATCCTTGCAGCGATACGCAACATGGTGGATTTTCTTGATCAATTGCATGCAGCTGTCTCCCGGTTTTTGAGCGGCCATCCACGACGGGCGCAGCCAATCTGCGCGGTGGGTGTAAACATTTAAAAATGGCTCGAACTATTAATCCAACCGTTTTTCATGATTGATTAATTGGATTTTCTTATGAATATCACGCTGCGCCAGCTGCGGGCTTTTGTCGCCCTGGCACGTACTGGCAGCTTCACGCTGGCCGCCGAAAGCCTGTATATCACCCAGTCAGCCTTGTCTGGCCTGATGCGCGAGCTGGAGAACAATATGGGCATCCGCCTGGTTGACCGCAGCACGCGCCGGGTACAATTGACGGAAATAGGAAGAGAGTTCTATCCGGTTGTTGAGAAAATACTTTCCGACCTGGATCACGTGCTATCTGACGTATCTGAAAAAAAATCACTGCAAAATGGTTTTGTCAGAGTTGCAGCACCACAACTGATGGCCTCAACTCTGCTGCCGGAGCTGATTGCCGCCTATAACGCGGCATTTCCAGCCGTGCGCGTGAAGCTGGTTGATGCGGTCGTGGAAAGTATCGTGTCCAAGGTGTTCTCGGGCGAAGTCGATCTGGGGATCGGACCTGAACGTGAGCCAAATTCGGATATCGCCACCCAAACGCTGTTTTCCGGTCGTTTCATGGCGGTATTCCCGGCGGGGCATCCGCTTGGCAATCAGGCAGAAGTGAGCTGGGAGCAGTTATTGGCCCATCCCTTCATTTCCCTGCAAGGCCAGTTTACCGAACGCCTGAGGCAGGATTTGCACGATGCCGGGGCAGCAATGCGCATTGCGCCCAGCAATGAGGTCGCGTTCATGTCCACCGCACTGGCCATGGTCAACGCGGGTCTGGGGGTAACGGCCTGCATCAGCTATGCCACATCACTGGTAACGCTGTACCGTCTGGAAATGCGCCCATTGGTCGACCCGGTCTTGCACCGCGATTTTTACTGCTTTACTCAGCACAGCCGTTCACTCAGCCCCGCGGCACAGAGTTTCAAAACCTTTGCCAGCAGCTACCTGGCCACCATTGCCACATGATGCAGCCGCTGCCGGAATCTGGCTGTTGGCAGTAGCAAACAGCGGCTTCGATCCGGCACGCCCTGCGGCTTTGCCCGCGCCAGCGCGCTTACAGCAATAGTCTATTTGCATTATTGTGGCCGCGCGGCACTGCTCATAACATCTAGCCCATCACCAGAGCGGTGGATCAGGGTAGTCACCCCCCCTTCAGTCCATTGCATCCGCCCCCAGCATTGCCCGGCAGGTATTGCCGCGGCCAAACACGGCACAGACCGGTTGCATGGGTCGGCAAATTCACTCCAGGCATGGGACCGCAGAGATGAAAAGCTTTCACAGCATTGCCGCCGGCCTGATTACGGCCAGCATTGCCATTTCCGTCAACGCCGCATTTTCCGACCTGCTCAGCACGGCCCTGCACACCGTGGCGGCACGGGCCTTGCTGTTTTCGCTGATGATGGCCGCATGCTGCCTTGCCATGCTGCTGGTTGCCGGTAACAGCCGGCTTAAGCTGGCCATTCCCGGCCTGGATGAGCCTGCCATGGTGATTCTCGCCGCGCTGGCCACCACGAGCACCCTGCATCTTGCCAGCTTGCATGTTTCACCCGAGCAACTGCTCAGCACGCTGCTGATCACCAATGCCCTGACCGCCCTGCTGGCTGCTGCGGTGTTCCTGCTGGCCGCACGCTTTCGCGCCGGCCAACTGGCACGCTGCCTGCCCTTTCCGGTGCTGGCAGCCTTCATGGCCAGCAGCGGGCTGTTGCTGGTGGTGTTCGGTCTGAGCATCTCCGCCTCGCACAGCCTGTCCATCAGCCAGCTGGCCAGCTGGCATCTGTCTGGTCTGGAGATCACACAACTGGGCTGGGGCCTGGCCTTTGGTCTGCTGCTGTTGCTGTGCATGCGCAAGGTGGACCACCCGGCCATGCTTACCGCCCTGCTGTCACTCGCCTGCCTGTTGAGCCCGTCTTCCCCAGCCCTGTCGACGGGTAGCAACCTGCCAACGCTGCAGCTCGTTGCACCGGTCTGGTCGGAAATACTGGCAGCACTCCCCACCATGGCTGCCGCCGCCATCATGGCCATGCTGGGCAGTACCAGCAACATCATGGCACTGGATCAGGCCCAACATGCCGGAGCCGACCTTAACCACGAACTGCGCATGAACGGCATCGCCTGCCTGGGTTCTGCACTGTGTGCCGGTCCACCAGTCAGCGTAATGCTGTCTGACAGCCTGCTGGCCGGCAGCATGGGGGCGCAGCGCTGGCCACTGGCCATCAGCTTTATTGCCTGTGGCATGGTTGCCATCTGGCAGCAGCAATTGATGCTCAGCCTGATCCAGCCCTTCGTGCTGGGCGGCGTGCTGGTTTATTTCGGGCTGGAACTGCTCAGCCAGTGGCTGCGCCGCTGGTCTGCCCTGGCCAGCGCCGAGCGCGGCATTCTGCTGGGCACCATGCTGACCTTCCTACTGGTGAATGTGGTGGCCGGCATTGCGGTGGGACTGGTGTTGTCGGCCCTGTTGTTTTGCTATCGCGCCAGCCAGGAAAACCTGCTGCGCACCATTGCCGTGCTGCCGGGCAATCCGCATAAGGCGGAACAGGGTTTGCTGAAAGTGGAACTGACCGGCCAGCTGTATTTTGGCTCAGCCAGCCGTCTGCACGACCAATTGCAGGTGGAAATACGCCAGCATCTTCCCCGTGGAGGCAGCGTTCAGCTGTGCCTGCGTCATGCCAGTCTGGACAGCTCCGCCATGCAAGCGCTGCATCGTCTGCGCCTGTGGTGCGAACAACAGGGCTATCCGCTGCAGCTGGCCTGCCACGAGGCCACCATGGCCAGCCAGTTACGCCGCTGGGGCATGACAGTGCAGGATGAAGCCCCCAGGCTTGCTCCTTCCCATCCGGAAGGCACACACCATAGAGCCAGGGCAGCCACTACGTCGCCACGCTTCCTGCACCTGCTCCAAACTGGACGCGACTAAGCCGTCAGGCACGGCACTGTACTAGCGCTGCCGTGTAAAAACCGGTAAGCACTGCTGCCCTATCCCTCCATACCAGCCGGCTGCTGCCCGGGCTGCCAGCACCGTTGCGCAGCCCGGTTTGCAGCCTGTCTGCTAAAGCATGCTAAAATTCGCGCTTTACAAACGCGGGCTGCCCGGTAATATTTTGGCTTCGCCAAACTTGGGCAAGCGGCTGCCAAGCCTTGTCAGCCATCGCCATGCTTGCAAACGACACTACCCCGCTTAGCCCCCCGAAGATGCACTCATGAAATGGAACTCCGGCCGGCTATGGCTTCGAATCTCGGTCTACGGCACCACCTCGCTGTTTGCGCTGTTCATCCTTATCCAGGCACTGATATTCTGGCAATTTGATGAATCGGCAGTCCGCAAAACACTCACCAGCGCCCTGAATGACACCCAGCGTCAGCTTGTGGTTGAAGGCAAGATCACCCCGACACTGTTTCCCTCGCCAGGCTTGAGCATCCACCAGCTAAGCATCAGCGAGCCTGGCAGCAAACAGCCGTTTGCCCGGATAGAGCAGCTGGATGTCTACCTGTCCTGGCTGCCTCTGCTTACCGGCAACCGAGAGATCAAGGCGCTGGAGCTGCATGGCGTCACCGCCA
This sequence comes from Aquitalea sp., assembly GCF_030150775.1. Classification (NCBI taxonomy): domain Bacteria; kingdom Pseudomonadati; phylum Pseudomonadota; class Betaproteobacteria; order Neisseriales; family Chromobacteriaceae; genus Aquitalea; species Aquitalea sp. The sequence continues at coordinate 39,879 of NZ_JASLFG010000055.1, read as the reverse complement.
GCATCACCCGTGCGGCCGATGGTCGGCTTTCCATCATGGACCTGTTCCAGCGCCGCATTCCCGGCACCATCAGCATGAAGCTGGACCGGCTGGTCATCCGTGAAGGCACCCTGCTGTACAGCGACAAGATGAACGGCAGCGAACAGAAGCTGGACACCATCAGCCTGGATGCCGATGATCTGCGCAGTGGTGCCAGCCTGAGTGCGGCGGCCATTCTCAGTAATGGCAAGCGCCCCATCCGCCTGGCGATCAGCACGCCGCTAACCATTCAGGATGACCAGGTCAGCCTGGAAAAGCTGGACGCCGTAGCCCTATCCGAATTACCAGGGCTGGGGGAAAGCAAATTTACCGCCACCGGCCAGTACAAGCTGAACTTCGCTACCTTGCAAACCTCCGGCAAGGACCTGAGCTTCAGCTTTAGCAGCGAACGTCCCAGCAGCCAGCTGGAGCTGAAAGTTCCGGAACTCAATGCCAGCTTTAACGAAGTCACCATGCCCTCCGGCCATCTGAGCGGCAAGCTCAGTTACGCCCACAGCCAATACCAGCTGGATGCCGGACTGGACAACCTCAAGCTGACCGAAGGCGGACTGGCCGCCGACAAGGTGAAGGGCGATTTCAACTGGCAGGCTGGCGATACCCGGCTCAATTTCAGACTGGATGCACCACTGGCGCTGATGGGCATGAAGCAGCTGCGCATGCAGCCCTTGAACATGACGGCCACGCTCACCACCCCGCTGCTGCCACGCGGCAAGCTGTTCTCCACCATGGAAGGCGCGCTGGATGGCGATCTGGACGAACCACGGCTGAACCTGCGGGTAGCCGGCAAGCTGGATGGTTCCGACCTGTCGGTCACCGTCAGCCAGTTCGGCCTGATGAAGCCGCGTCATGAAGTAACGCTGTCGGTGGGCAAGCTCGACCTGAACCGCTATCTGCCGGAAACCAAGGGCGATCCGGTAGCCATTTTCCAGGACAGCAAGCCGATTCCACTGGACTGGCTGGACTATTTCGACCTCACTGGCAAGGTGGCCGTGGGCGAGCTGGCCATGGGCCGCTTTCGCATGAACAACCTCAACGCCAGCGTGCGCATCAATCCGCGCGAACTGGAGCTGGACCAGATGTCGGCTGACATCTACCAGGGCCGCCTGCAGGGCGACATGCTGCTGGCCCGCCGCGACACGCCACACCTTGAGGTAAAACAGACGCTGAAGGATATGAACATCCGCCCGCTGCTGGTGGATCTGTTCAACTTCAGCCGACTGGATGGCAAGGGCAGCGGCCATATCGACATCAATGCCGATGGCAAATCCTTCCTTGAACTGCGCAACACCCTGACCGGCAATGTGGAAACCAGCCTCAACAAGGGCGCGCTGTCAGGTATCGACCTGGTCGCTGCGCTGAAAAATCTGCCGGCAGAACTCAAGGAATGGAATACCCAGGCCCAGGCTGACCAGAAAACCACCTTCTCCACCCTGTCCACCAGCTTCCGCCTGGACAAGGGCGTGGCCCGTAGCCAAAACATGCAGCTGGCCTCACAGCTGGTCAATGTAAAGGGTTCGGGCAAGGTAGACCTGATCCAGAACATCGTCGACTACACCATGGATGTGCAGGCCAACCCGCAGGAATTCAGCCGCTTCAAGGGCGTAAATGTGCCGTTGAAAATTACCGGGCCGCTCAATGCCCCGGTGTATGCACTGGACTTCAACGCCATGGTCAAGGGCAAGAAAACCGAAGGGGAAAAACAGCAGGCGCTGAAGCAGGAACTGAAAAAGCAGATCACCACCATTCTGCCCTGATCACCCCGCCCCTGCATGCAAAAGGCCGTGTCAATGACACGGCCTTTTGCATGGTGCGAGTGGAAAATCAGCTGGGCAATATGGTTGTGATGCGTAAGCTCAGCCCTGCAGGATGCGGGTTTCCGCCAGCGCCAGCTGCTCTGGCGTGCCCAGCAGCACCAGTACATCGTTGGCGACAATCTCGAAATCGGCATCAAAATCCAGCCGGCGTATGCTGTTGCGACGCAGCGCCTTGACTTCCACGCCCAGCAGCTCCAGCTGCAACGCGCCCAGCGGATGACCGATGGCATACGCCCCCGGACAGGCCTGAATGCTCAGCAAGCGCGGCACCAGCGCCTCGTCCAGCCCCTCGCCATCGTCACTGGTACCGCGAAAGAAGCCGCGGAACAGGTTGTAACGTTCTTCACGCACCGAACGGATGCGGCGCAAAACCCGGTTCAGCGGCACGCCCAGCACCATCAGCGCTTGCGAAGCCAGCATCAGGCTGCCCTCCATCACCTCAGCCACCACTTCGTCCGCCCCGGCACGGCGCAGCTGGTCGATATCGCTGTCATCCACCGTGCGTACGATCACCGGCAGATCAGGCCGCGCCGACTGCACGGTATGCAAAATGCGCAAGGCAGCGTGGGTATCGGCAAAGGTCACCACCACCACCTTGGCCCGCATCAGGCCACCGGCCACCAGTACTTCCTTCTTGCCGGCATCGCCGAACACCACCGGGTCACCAGCTTCACCGGCCTCGCGCACCCGCTCCGGGTCCATGTCCAGCGCAAAGAATGGTATGTCTTCGGTTTCCAGCAGGCGGGCCAGTGCCTGGCCGCTACGCCCATAGCCGCAGATCAGCACATGGTCGGACTTGCCCATGCTTTCCACCATCAGGTGGTGCAGGCTGAAGGCCTGCATCATCCAGTCCTGCTTCACCAGCCGGCGGGTGATGGCCTCGCCGTACATGATCATGAACGGCGCTACCAGCATGGACAGCAAAATGGCGGCAATCGCGGCCTGCTCGGTACTTTCGGCAATCAGCCCCAGATTGCCGGACAGCGCCAGCAGCACAAAGCCGAACTCGCCGCCCTGCGCCAGCGCCAGACCCGCACGCATGGAATGGTTGGGCTGGTGCCGCAACAGACGGCCCAACACGAATACAATGCCCAGCTTGGCCAGCAACAGCAGGCCCAGCATCAGCGCTACCTCACCAAAACGCTCGAACAGCACCGACAGCTGCAGGCGCATGCCCACGGTGACAAAAAAGAAGCCCAGCAAGATGTCGCGGAAGGGCTTGATGTCCTCTTCCACCTGGTAACGGTATTCGGTCTCTGAAATCAGCATGCCGGCCACAAAAGCACCCAGGGCCAGCGACAGGCCGGACAGCTCGGTCAGCCAGGCCACTCCCAGGGTGATCAGCAGCACATTGATCATGAACAGCTCGCCCGAACGCTGGCGCGCCACCAGATGGAACCAGGGCCGTACCAGGCGCTGACCGAAGAACAGCAGCAGGGCCATCACCACCACGACCTTGACGGCAGCCAGCCCCAGATCCATCCACAAGGTCTCGCTGCCGCCGGCAAAGGCAGGCAGCAGAATCAACAGCGGCACCACGGCAATGTCTTGGAACAACAGCACACCGATAGCCAGCTGGCCGTGCTGCTGATTCAGCTCCAGCCGCTCGGTCAGCAATTTGCTGACAATGGCGGTTGATGACATGGCCAGCGCACCGCCCACGGCAAAGCCGGACAGCGCAGAACCGGTCAGCCAACCCATCACCAGCGCAATCAGCGACAGCGTAACCACTACCTGCGCCAGTCCCAGGCCAAATACCAGATGCCGCATCGCCCGCAGCTTGGGCAGGGAAAATTCCAGACCAATGGAGAACATCATGAACACGATGCCGATTTCACCCAGGAACTGCGTCTCCTCGCCCTCGGGAATCAGGCTGGCCACACCAGGACCTGCCAGGAAGCCCACCACCAGATAGCCCAGCATAGGCGGGACGCGCAGGCTGCGGCACAAGGTAACGGACAACACGGCCGCCAGCAGAACCAGCACAATCGGGGCAAGCGAATGCATGAGCGCAACAATCTCCTGTGTAAACGCGGGAAAATCAACATGACGGTAACATCAGTTACCTGCAAAGATGAGCTGTCTGCAGCAAGCAGACAGCATAAAGCATGACCCGGACGCGGGCAAAAACCATCCGGCAACGGCGCACGAAATCAGACACCAAGCAAAAGATGCACCAGCTTCTGCCTCCAGCGATTATAACCTTTGATATACTTTCCCCTATGGAAAAAGCTCAAACAAGCTCCCGGCTCGATCTGGCGCGTGAAGTACTGCAGACCGAGGCGGATGCAATTCTGGCCCTGTCCCGTCGACTCAATGGCGATTTTCTGCGCGCTGTCGATGCCATTCTGGCCTGCACCGGCCGCATCGTCGTCACCGGCATGGGCAAATCCGGCCACGTGGGCCGCAAGATTGCCGCTACCCTGGCCAGCACCGGCAGCCCGGCCTTTTTCGTACACCCAGCCGAGGCAGCCCACGGCGATCTGGGCATGATTACCGCTCAGGATGTGGTCATTGCGCTGTCCAACTCCGGTGAATCGGGCGAAGTGGTGGCCCTGCTGCCGGCACTCAAGCGCAAGGGGCTGGTGCTGATCGGCATGACCGGCAATCCCGCCTCCTCGCTGGGCCGCGAAGCCGACATCCTGCTGGATACCCAGGTGGAAAAGGAAGCCTGCCCGCTGGGCTTGGCCCCCACCACCAGCACCACGGTGCAGATTGCCCTGGGCGATGCCCTGGCCGTCACCCTGCTGGATGCCCGCCAGTTTGGCCCGGAAGACTTTGCCCTGTCCCACCCGGGCGGCAGTCTGGGTCGTCGCCTGCTGGTCCATGTCAAAGACCTGATGCACAGCGGCGACGAACTGCCACGGGTCCTGCCCGGCACCCCGCTCAAGGATGCGCTGCTGGAAATGTCGCACCAGCGCCTTGGCATGGTGGCCATTGCCACGGCTGACAATGTCATCAAGGGCATCTATACCGATGGTGACCTGCGCCGTACGCTGGAACGTTCCGGCAATATCTACGATCTGATCATCGACCAGGTGATGAGCCCCGCCCCGCAAACCATCCTGCACAGCAAGCTGGCCACCGAGGCGGTTCACCTGATGGAGCAACGCCGCATCACCAGCCTGCTGGTGGTGGATGCCGACGGCAAGCTGGCCGGGGCCATCCACATGCACGATCTGCTCAAGGCCGGCGTCGTCTAGCCGCCAACAAGGAAGCCCATGCAAGCCATCACCGAACAAGCCCGCAAGATCAAGCTGCTGATCATGGACGTGGACGGCGTCCTCACCGACGGCCGCATCTACTACAACGCCCAGGGCGAAGAAAGCAAATCCTTCTACGTACAGGACGGCCTTGGCCTCAAGCTGCTGCAATCCACCGGCGTGCGCCTGGCCATCATCTCCGGGCGGGCCGATCGCTGCGTGGAGCATCGTGCCCAGGCGCTGGGCATCGACTTCTATTTCGGCGGCATCCACAACAAGCAGGAAGCCCTGAACCAACTACTAGAACAAGCCGCTGTCAGCCTGGAAGAATGCGCTTTCATCGGGGATGACCTCATCGATCTGCCGGTACTGCGCCGCGTCGGCCTGGCTGTGGCCGTCCCGGCAGCGCCCACCCTGGTGCGCCAGCACGCGCACTATGTCACCGGTTTTCCCGGCGGACAGGGTGCAGTACGTGAGCTGGCCGAACTCATCATGCAGGCACAGGGCAGCTTTGACGCCATCCTGGCCCGGTACCTGGCATGATCCGTTCGCACCGTCTGTTTCCCATCCTGCTGGTGCTGATTACCGGTCTGCTCACCGTCTGGCTGGACGCCGTGTCACGCTGGCAGCCCAACAAGCGCGAACTTGACCCCAACAAGCCCGAGGTCGTGGCCGATAACGTCATGGCCACCCGCTTCGACCCCAAGGGAATGTTGCAGGAAAAACTGATTGCCAGCCGCATGTGGCAATACCCTGACCGCACCGAATCATATTTCGAGGCACCAGACCTGCAAAGCTACAAGAACGGCACACTGGCCTATCACGCCATCGGTGAGAGCGGTCGGTACAACAGCAAGACAAAGCAGGTGCTGTTCGACAAGAAAGTCACACTGATCCAGCCTGCCACCGGTACCCAACAGGAAACCCGTGTGCTCAGCAGCAATATGCGCATCGACACCGTACGCCATATCGCCCAGTCCGCGGCATTGAGCCACTTCTACTACGGCAAGTCGACCGGCAGCGCCGTCGGCTTCATCTACGAACAGCAGGCCGGCCAGTTGCAGCTGCTGTCCAATGCAAAGGTCACTTATGAAAAATAACTGCCGCCGCTTCATCCGGCTGGCCTGGCTGGCCCTAGGCCTGTGCGCCCTCCAGACTGCCCATGCCGAAAAGACTGACCGCGACAAACCCATCGAAATCAGTGCCGACCGCGGCAATCTCGATCAGCTCAAGGGCGTCACGGTATGGCAGGGCAATGTCATCATCATTCAGGGTACACTCAAGCTGAATGCCGACCGCGCCACCGTCACCCAGGACAAGCAGGGGAACCAGACCATGCAGGCCACCGGCCGCCAAGTTGTCTTCCGCCAGAAAATGGATGGCAAGAACGAATGGATCGAAGGCCAGGCCAACCAGTTGGACTACAACACCGTCACCCACGCCGCAGTGCTGACCGGCAACGCCCGCGTCAAGCGTGGCAACGACTTGGTCATCGGCAATGTGATTACCTACAACACCGAAACCGAAATGTATGACGTCAGCAGCGGGGCCAGCAGCAATGGTGGCCGTGTCACTGCCATCATCCAGCCCAAGCCCAGGGACAACACCCCTGCCGCCAAAAAAACCGACGGAAGCGCGCAATGAGCGGCCCCAGCATCCTTAAAGTGGAGCGGCTGAAAAAGCGCTTCAAGAAACGCACGGTGGTCAAAGACGTCGCCTTGCAGATCCAGAGTGGAGAAGTCATCGGTTTGCTTGGCCCGAACGGTGCCGGCAAAACCACCAGCTTTTACATGATTGTCGGACTGATCGGTGCCGATGAAGGCGAAATCACGCTGGATGGCAGCAGCATCACCCATCTGCCCATCCATCAGCGCGCCCGCCTTGGCCTGGGTTATCTGCCGCAGGAAGCCTCCATTTTCCGCAAGATGACGGTAGAGGAAAACATTACCGCAGTGCTGGAAATTGCCGGTTACAAGGGCGACAAGCTGGAGAAGGAACTGAGCCTGCTGCTGGACGACCTCAACATCGCTCACCTGCGCGAAAGCAATGCGCTGGCCCTGTCCGGCGGCGAGCGACGCCGGGTGGAAATTGCCCGGGTACTGGCCACCCGCCCACGCTTCATCCTGCTGGACGAACCCTTTGCCGGTGTCGACCCGATTGCCGTGATCGACATCCAGAAAATCATCACTTTCCTGCAACAGCGTGGCATCGGCGTACTGATAACCGACCACAATGTCCGGGAAACCCTGCGCATCTGCGACCGGGCCTACATCATCAGCGATGGCTCGGTACTGGCATCCGGCGAACCGGAAGAACTGGTCAACAACGAGAAAGTGCGCCAGGTCTACCTGGGCGAGCACTTCCACCTGTAAACCATGAAACAGTCATTACAGCTCCGGGTTTCACAGCAACTCACCCTCACTCCACAACTGCAGCAGTCGATCAAGCTGCTGCAGCTGTCCACGCTTGACCTGCAAACCGAGGTAGAGCGCTTCCTTCTGGACAACCCCATGCTGGAACGCGGCGACGACCTGCCCGCGCAGGAAGGCCCCGCCACCGAGTCCGCCAGCAGCAACGAAGAATCAACCACCCCCACATCCGACAGCAGCGACAATGACAGCCACAGCGAAAGCAGCGGCGAGCTGACCGACTGGGGCAGTGGCAGCCGGCGCAACGACGGTGACGATGAGTTCGACCCCATGCTGAATGTCCCCTGCCCGGTCAGCCTGCGCCAACATCTGCTGGCCCAGTTGGGGGAGCTGACGCTGCCCACCAGGGATCAGGCCATCGTACAGCTGCTGATTGAAGAACTGGACGATAACGGCTTTCTCACCATCGACATGGAAGAACTGGCCAGCAATCTGCCGCTGGAACTGGAACTGGAATGCGACGAACTGATGGTTGGCCTGCGCCTGCTGCAGCAGTTCGACCCTGCAGGCATTGCCGCACGCAGCCTTGCCGAATCACTCAGCCTGCAGCTGGCTCGCCTGCCGCACCAAGAGCCTGGCCATGCCCTGGCATGCAAGATCGTGGCAGAGCACCTCAGCTTGCTCGGCAATCGGGACTACACCCGCCTCAAGCGCATACTGGGCGCGGATGACGAAGCCATCCGCCAGGCACAGCAACTGATCGCCCGACTGACTCCCCACCCCGCCGCCGGTTTCGGCGGCGAAGACGTGCACTATGTCATCCCGGATGTCACCGTACGCAAACGCCGCGGCCACTGGGTGGCCGAACTCAATAACGGGGCGGTACCGCGCTTACGCGTCAACCAGCTGTACGCCCAGATGCTGTCGGAAAACCGCAGCGCAGCAGGCGAACTGACCGGTCGCCTGCAAGAAGCCAAGTGGCTGGTCAAGAACATCCAGCAACGATTTGACACCATTCTGAAAGTGTCAGAAGCTATAGTCGAAAGGCAACAAGCGTTCTTTGAACACGGTGAAGTGGCCATGCGCCCGCTTATCCTGCGTGACATTGCAGACGAGCTGGGATTGCATGAATCCACGGTGTCACGCGTCACCACCCAGAAATACCTGCTCTGCCCTCGCGGCCTGTTCGAACTGAAATACTTTTTCGGCAGCGCACTGGAAACCGACAGCGGCGGCGAATGCTCAGCCACCGCCATCAAGGCCCATATCCGTCGCATGATCGATGGTGAGAACACAGCCAAGCCGCTTTCGGACAGCGCCATTGCCGACGAACTGGGCAAGCAAGGGATACAGGTTGCAAGACGCACCGTTGCGAAGTATCGTGAAGCTATGCAGATACCGCCGGTCAATCTGCGCAAGGCACTGTAAAGCGTGTCTTGAAGAATATCCGCTCGCCCGGCCGACCCGACCGGGCAGTCAACACAAGAAGGAGTTAGGGTATGAACCTCAAAGTAACCGGTCTCCACCTCGAAGTAACCCCGGCAATCCGTGAATTTCTGGAAAGCAAGCTGGAACGTATCACCCGCCATGTCGATCACGTGATCGACGTCACCGTCACCCTGTCGGTGGACAAGCTGGTACAGAAAGCGGAAGTCAACGTTCATCTTTCCGGCAAGGATATCCACGTAGAAGCCACCGACTCCGACATGTACGCTGCCATCGATGCGCTGATGGACAAGCTGGATCGACAGGTACTCAAGCACAAGGAAAAACAGAGCGAACACCGCGCAACTCCGCAAGTTCAGCCGGAAGCATCCCTGTAATCACCTGACCGACGATGCGGGAACCCACGGGTTCCCGTTTTTATTTGCACGGAGCCTTTTTCATTTTGATGAAGGCAACGTAGAATTGGCCAGTTTTTGTAGCCGTGTGCATACATTCCTATGAGCCTGATTGGCAAAATCCTGACACAGGACCACATTCTTCCGGACCTGGATGTCGCCAGCAAGAAACGTGTCTTCGAGCAGGTGGGCCTCCTTATCGAAAATACCCACGGCATTGCGCGCAGTGAAATTTTCGACTGCCTGTTTGCCCGGGAAAAACTGGGCTCCACCGGCCTGGGCCAGGGCGTGGCCATTCCGCATGGCCGGGCCAGAGGGCTCAAGGAAGCTGCAGGCGTGTTCATCCGCCTGAAAAACCCCATTCCTTTCGATGCCCCGGACGGCAAGCCCGTGCAAAGCCTGTTTGTACTGCTGGTTCCGGAGCAGGCAACTGATCTGCATCTGCAGGTTCTGTCAGAACTGGCCCAGCTTTTCTCCAGCAAACAATTGCGTGAGCAACTGCTGAGTGCGCCATCGCGTGCCGATCTATACCAGCTGCTTACCGGATGGAATACCAACAATGCCTAGCATTACCGTGCGCCGGTTGTATCAGGACAATCAGCAAAAGCTCAACCTGACCTGGGTTGCAGGAACCGGCGGCGCGGACAGCCCCATCGGCAATGATGAACAACGCCCGACACTGGCGCTGGTAGGCCACCTCAACTTCATCCACCCCAACCGGGTCCAGGTTCTGGGCCTGGCTGAGGTCGATTATCTGAACCGGCTGGAACAGTCTGCCGCCAAAACGGCGCTGGACCAGTTGTTCCACAAGACCATGTCGGTGGTGATGGTAGCCAATGGCCAGCAAGTACCCAAACTGCTGCGCGATTACTGCCACACCCATAATGTGCCATTGATGAGCACACCGCTGGAAAGCCCCTACCTGATGGATGTACTGCGCATCTATCTGGCTCGCGCGCTGGCGGTATCCACCGTACTGCACGGGGTTTTTCTCGACGTGCTGGAAATCGGCGTGCTGATCATGGGCGACTCGGCCATGGGCAAGAGCGAGCTGGCACTGGAGCTGATTTCCCGTGGCCATGGCATGGTGGCAGATGATGCCGTCGAACTCTATCGCATCGGCCCGGAAACTCTGGAAGGCCGCTGCCCGCCACTTCTGCGTGACTTTCTGGAAGTTCGTGGCCTTGGCATTCTGAACATCCGCACCATATTCGGTGAAACTGCAGTTCGCCCGAAAAAAGTGCTAAAACTGATTATCCACCTGGTCAAGGCCAACGATCAGGCAATGCAGGCACTGGACCGGCTGAATATCCAGTCGGAAACCCAGGACATCATCGGCGTCACCGTACGCAAGGTGGTATTGCCGGTTGCTGCGGGCCGTAACCTGGCGGTACTGGTCGAAGCTGCAGTGCGCAATTACATCTTGCAGCTGCGCGGCATCGACAGTACCCGTGAATTCATTGAACGCCACACCAACTTCCTCAGGGATCAGGAAAATGCGCCTGATATTGATTAGCGGCCTGTCCGGCTCCGGCAAGTCCATCGCCCTGCGCGCCCTGGAGGATTCCGGCTTCTACTGCGTGGACAATCTGCCGGCCACCATGCTGCATGAAGCCATGTCGCTCTATGCCGATTATGGCTACAAGCAGATTGCCATCAGTGTGGATACCCGCTCCAGCCCGTCGCTGGGTGCATTGCCGGATGAAGTGCACAAGCTGCGCCAGCAGGGCGTGGATGTGCGACTGCTGTTTCTGGAAGCCAAACCCGAAACCTTGGTCAAGCGTTTTTCCGAAACCCGCCGTCGCCATCCGCTGTCTGGTATCGGTGCCACCGTGGAAGAATGCATTCAGCTCGAACAGGAACTGCTGGCCAGCATTCAGGAAATGGGTATCCGCATTGATACCAGCGAACTGTCTGCCAACGCACTGAAAACCGCTATCAAGCAGCTGGTGGAAGCAGACAGCAGCCGGCTGACCATTATTTTCGAATCCTTCGGTTTCAAGCACGGCGTACCGCTTAATGCCGATTTTGTGTTTGATGTACGCTGCCTGCCCAATCCTTACTACGACCCGGCGCTGCGCCCCTTCACCGGACGCGACCAGCCCATCATCGACTTTTTCGGTCAGCAGCCGCTGGTCGCGGCAATGGCTGAAGACATCAGGTGCATGATCGCCAAATGGCTGCCCGAATTCAGCCGTGAAAACCGTAGCTATCTGACCGTCGCCATCGGGTGTACCGGTGGCCAGCACCGTTCGGTCTACATTGCCGAACAACTGTCGCGTGCCTTTCCGGCCGAACAGGTTCTGATTCGCCATCGTCAGTTGTTCCGCGAGTCCTGATCCGCCTGCTGGCAGGCTGCACATCTTTGGCACAACCCGTGCAAGATCCAGACGGGATAGCCAGCTGACCGCACATGGAAATACTGATGCAAACCCCACAAACCGTCACCGTTGCCCTTACTGGTGCCTCCGGCCTGCCCTATGGCCTGCGCCTGGTTGATAGCCTCATCAGCGCAGGCGTACGCGTATGGGTGCTGTACTCCCAAGCCGCACAAATTGTCGCCAAGCAGGAAATGGACTTGCATCTGCCCTCACGCCCTGCCGAAGTTGCACAATGGCTGCAACAACGTAGCGGGGCAAAAGCCGGGCAACTGGCCGTATTCGGTCGGGAAGAGTGGTTTGCCCCGGTGGCATCGGGTTCCAATCCGGCTGACGCCATGGTGGTTTGCCCTTGCTCGATGGGTACATTGGCGGCCATCGCCCATGGCATGAGCGACAACCTGATCGAACGGGCGGCCGATGTCAGCATCAAGGAAGGCCGCAAGCTTATCCTGGTGCCACGCGAAACCCCGCTGTCGGTCATCCATCTGGAAAACATGCTGAAACTGGCGCGGCTTGGCGCTGTCATCCTGCCGCCATCACCCGGTTTTTACACCCATCCAGCCAGCGTCGACGACATGGTGGACTTTGTGGTGGCACGCATTCTCGACCAGTTGCGTGTCCCGCACAGCCTGATGCCACGCTGGGGAGAGTCCGTAAAGGAGTAAAACATGCTGCAAGATGCATTATGGAGTCTGCCGGCCTTGCGCCGTCTGGAGATAGAGGCCGAATTACAGGGCCTTGACCTGATGCAGCGCGCAGCACGCGCCACAGCGGCATGGACCCGACGGCATCTGCCACCCGGTGCGCGTATTCTGGTGGCAGCCGGCCCCGGCAATAACGGCGGCGATGCCCTGTACGCTGCCCTGCTGCTGATGCAGGAGGGCTACAGCCTAGATATCCTGATGCCGCAAATGCCCGCCAGCCCGCAGGCGCAGCAAGCCTACCTGGCCTTGCGCAGTGCCGGTGGCATTCCCTTGCAGCAACTTGCAGCGGACGCCCCTGCTCCGGCATTGCTGATTGATGGGCTGTTTGGCATCGGACTTAGTCGTCCCCTGGATACCAAGTGGCTGGCCCTGATCCACCAGCTGGATCAACTTGATTGCCAGCGACTGGCGCTGGACTGCCCAAGCGGTCTGAACGCCTACACCGGTCAGGTACAGCAAGCCTGTATTCACGCCACGCATACCCTGACTTTTCTCTGCCACAAACCAGGCTTGTTTTATTCCGCTGGAGCAGACTATGCCGGGCAGGTAGAACTGGCCACCCTGGACTGCCCCCCGGCCCTCCAACCTGCCCCGGAAGGCTATTTGAACCGGCAAGGTGCACAAGCTTTGCAACGCCGTCGCGACAGCCACAAGGGCAGTCATGGCACTGTAGCCATCATCGGTGGCAGCGAAGGCATGCTGGGTGCGGCACTGCTTGCCGGCCGAGCAGCATTGGCCGCTGGTGCCGGCAAAGTCCATGTGCTGGCGCTGGATGGCCGCCTTGCGGCAGATACATCCTGCCCGGAGCTGATGTTGCATGATGCACGGCAACCGCACAGCCAACCCGACTGCGATGTGCTTGCCACCGGCCCGGGACTGGGGCAAAGCAGGCAGGCTAGACAATGGCTGGAACATGCGCTGGCATCTCCTCTGCCGCTGGTGCTGGATGCGGATGCCCTTAACATGCTGGCAAGCGATGCCCAGCTGCAGGATCAGCTGGCCATGCGTGAGGCCGACACTATCCTGACGCCACACCCTGCAGAAGCAGCACGCCTGCTGGGCAATAGTACAGCCACGGTTCAGGCAGACCGTCTTGCCGCAGTTCAGCAACTGGTCAGCCGCTTTGACTGCCTGGTAATCCTCAAAGGTGCCGGAACGCTGATTGCGGCGGCTGGTCAGCCTTATCAGCTCAATACCAGCGGCGGCCCCGCGCTCGCGGTTGCCGGTCAAGGCGATGTACTGAGCGGCCTGATTGCCGCGCTGCTGGCACAAGGCATGCCGGCCATGGCCGCATGCTGCCTTGCCGTACGGGTACATGGCATGGCCGGAGATGAATACCAGCAGGAAACCGGTGGCCCCATCGGGCTGACTGCCACAGCCACTGCCCACCGCTGCAGTCTCATTCTCAACCGCTTGCTGAACGCATAAATCCTGTCGGGTAGCAGCGTTTGCTGCTCTTTTGTCCATGGAAATACTTTTCCTGCGGAAATCCAGCCTAGGTAAAATGATCGGCTCTTCCGGAGGAAAAACTTTTGCATCAACAGAAGAAAGCCTATGTGTACGGGCTGAGTGCCGTACTTGTCTGGTCTACGGTGGCCACTGCCTTCAAAATCAGCCTGGCGCACCTGACGCCTGCACAGCTTGTCCTGTATGCAAGCCTTGCCTCTACCGCCAGCCTGCTTGGCATCCTGCTGTATCAGAGGCGCCTGAGCAGCCTGCTGCCGGCAATACGCCAGCACTGGCGTCGCTCACTCCTGCTGGGCACAGTCAACCCGCTGGTCTATTACCTGCTCTTGTTCAAGGCCTATGCGCTGCTTCCCGCGCAGGAGGCTCAGGTCATCAACTACACCTGGGCACTGACCATGACCCTGCTGTCCGTGCCCTTGCTCAAGCACAAACTGAGCCTGAACGATGCGGGAGCCGCAGTCATCTGCTACCTGGGCGTGCTGGTTATCGGCACCCATGGCCAGCTGTTCAGCCTGCATTTTTCCAGTTTGGCCGGTGTAGGCTATGCACTGGCATCCACTCTGCTGTGGGCCACCTACTGGGTCCTTAATGCCCGGGACCAGCGCGAACCCATACTGGGGCTGGCACTCAACTTTCTGCTCTCACTGCCGCTAAGCCTGCTGTTCTGTGCCATAACCGGTGAACTGCATGCTGCCGCATGGCAAGGACTGGCGGGAGCCGCATATGTCGGCGCTCTGGAAATGGGTTTTACCTTTGTCTTGTGGCTCAGTGCCATGAAACTCACCAACAGTACAGCGCGGATCGCCAATCTGATTTTCCTCTCCCCCCTGCTTTCGCTGGGTCTGATTCACTTTATCGTGGGAGAGCAGATACTGCCGTCGACCTTGCTGGGTTTGGCGCTGATCCTGGGTGGGCTATTGCTGCAGAAACTGCCCAGACTGCGGCTGGGTCGGCAGCACCGCCCGGTGGCAATCAGTCAGCAATGTGTTAACCCTCAACCTGACCCCAGCAAAAACGTGTGATTTCCTAGCCACAATTCAAATAATGTGGTGCCATTTGCAACCGTAAGCCAGTAAATTATGCATTTGGCACTGGATTGCCGTGACAGTCTCATCAAAGCGATGACACCATGCCTGACAAGCAAAAGTGGCATTTCCCAGGAAGACTTCCTAGGATTAAGCAGGGCAAAAAGGATAATAAAAGCAATGAATAGCATCAAATCCAAGCTCAGGCTCTGGCTGATGATAGGGGTAACGGTGATTGTGGCCATCACCGGACTGTTGTCGTACAAGCAAAACCGCAGTCAGGACGAAGAAGACTACCAGGCTCAGCGCGCATCGCTGCAAGCGCGTCTATCGCTGTCATTGCCACATGGTGTATGGCAGATGGATGACTCCTATACCCGCCTTACTCTGGATGCCGAGCTGGGCTGGAGTTCCGTGCTTGCCATTCGCATCACCGGCGATGCCGGGCTGAATATCGGTCGAAGCCGCAATACCGACAACGCCACATTGCGTGATATGGCACCGGCAGAAAAGCCCAGCAGCGATGATGTGCTGAACATCCCCATCATCTATCAGAACCGGGAAAAGCTTGGAACTGCCACCGTCTATCTTTCCCGTAGCCAGCTGGAGCACCGCCAGCGCATGCACTTGCTGGAAATCCTGGTGGAAATCCTGATTCTGGACGGTCTCATCTTCATTGTGATGACCTACAACCTGAACCGTTTTGTTTTTGATCCACTTAAGCGGCTGCAGGAAGCACTGAATCAGGCTGCCAGCAGCGACGATGCAAAATCATTGCGCCTGGAACAGCAAACCCAGGATGAGTTCGGTGCGGTCACCCACAGTTTCAACCGCATTGTCGACCGTATCTCGGCCGATCTTGCCATGCGTACCAGTGCCGAGGCGCAAGCGCGCCAGGAACGGGACAATGCCGAGCAGGCGCTGCGCCAGTTGGTACAAACCCAACAGACCCTGGTTGAAACCGAAAAACTGGCCTCGCTGGGTAGCCTGGTTGCTGGCGTAGCCCACGAGATTAACACCCCGGTGGGAATTACCCTGACCACGGCCTCCCACCTTGCCACCACCACCCTGCATATCACCGAAAAACTGGACAACGGCGGCGTCAAGAAAAGTGACTTCCAGGCGTATCTGGATACGGCCAAGGAGTGTTGCGAACTGATACTGTCCAATGCCGAACGCGCAGCCAACCTGATTCACAGCTTCAAACAGGTGGCAGTCGACCAGACCAGCGAGCAGCGCCGCGACTTCCAGCTCAACGACTATCTCAATGAAATCGTCACCAGCCTGAAGCCACGCTTCAAGCGTTCACAAACCAGCATTTCCATCGACTGCGAAGACGACCTGCTGCTGGACAGCTACCCCGGAGCAGTATCACAGGTTGTCACCAATCTACTGGTCAATGCACTGGTGCACGGATTTGACGAAAAGCCCGGCGGCTCCATCCACATTCATGCAGAACGCTGCAGCAACAGCGAAATCCGCCTCAGCGTCAAGGATGATGGTAAAGGCATTCCCACCGAAAATCTCAACCGCGTCTTCGACCCCTTCTTCACCACCCGCCGCGGCAGCGGTGGCAGCGGACTGGGTCTGCATATCGTGTACAACATAATCCGGCAACGACTGGGCGGTACCATAGAAGTTCATAGCGAACCCGGCAAGGGCAGCACCTTTACCATCACCATGCCGTGCATTGCTCCGGAAATTCCGCACAAGGAGGCAAGGGAATGAGCCCGCAACAGGATAACGATGACAACTGGCTGCTGGAAGACGACCCTGCGGAACAGGAAAGCCAGCAACCACAGTATAAGCGTCCCTGGAAAATCCTGATCGTCGATGACGAACCCGATGTACACAGTGCCACGGCGCTGGCCATTCGCAACATCCGATACAAAGAACGCGGGCTGGAACTGCTCAGTGCCTACTCGGCGGCCGAAGCGCAGCAAATGCTGCTCAAACATGACCATATCGCACTGATTCTGCTGGATGTGGTGATGGAGACCGATGATGCCGGCCTGCGGCTGGTACGCCGCATCCGTGAAGAAATGCAGATAGGTACCACCCGCATCGTGCTGCGTACCGGCCAGCCCGGCCAGGCACCGGAGCAGGAGGTCATCCTCAATTACGATATCAACGACTACAAGACCAAGACCGAACTGACGGTACAGAAGCTGTTCACTACCGTCATTGCCTCGCTACGCGCCTACGAGAACCTGATCACCATCGAAAAAAACCGCCAGGGACTGGCCAAGATTCTGGAAGGCGCCGCGGACCTATACCAAATGTTCTCGCTGAAAGAGTTCGCTTCCGGCGTACTCAAGCAGATCAGCGCGATTCTGGATGTCGGCACCGATGGCATACTATGCGTGGAAAGTACACCGGACATGACCGGCAGGCCGCTGCTGGAAATCCTGGCAGCAGCTGGTGCCTATGAAAGCCTGTTGGAAAAAGGCAGCCTGGACGACTACCCGGAGCTGGCCCAGGCCATTCGCCTGGCCTTGCAGGAAAAGCGCAATATCTACCAGCATCCCTACGATGTACTGTGCATCACTGCGCAAAACGGCAGGGAGTTTGCCGTCCACTTCACTCCGCCCTGGCCGCTGGACGATGTGGAACGCAATCTACTGGAGGTATTCTGCCAGCGCATTTCATCCGCTTACGACAATCTCTATCTCTACAACCAGCTGCGCCACTCCCAGGAAGCCACTGTGGTGGCCCTGGCCGCCCTGGCCGAATACCGTGACACCGATACCGGTGCTCATGTTCAGCGCGTACAGAAACTGACGCATGCCATTGCCGGTGAAATCCGCGACAACGGCCATTATCTGGAACTGCTGACCGCAGAATTCATGGACATGGTTGGCATGGCCAGCATTCTGCATGATGTGGGCAAGGTCGGCACGCCCGATCACATCCTGTTCAAGCCCGGCAAACTGGACCCGGATGAACGCCGCATCATGGAACAACATGCCAGCATCGGTGCACACATCCTGGCCAAATCCGCGCAGATGGTGGAAGGACAAAGCTATTTGTCGCTCGGTTCTGAAATTGCTGGCGGTCATCATGAACACTTCGATGGCAATGGCTATCCGCAAAAACTGCAGGGGCAGAACATTCCCCTGTCAGCGCGAATTGTGGCCGTTGTCGATGTCTTTGATGCCCTGCTCAACAAGCGCCCTTATAAAGAGCCATGGGAACTGTCCGAAACACTGGACTACATCCGTAGCCGCGCCGGTAGCCAGTTTGACCCGGTCGTGGTTACCGCCCTGTGTACTTTGGTGGAAGAAAAACGCCTGCCCTTCGAGCTGTAGCACCAGCCAGCACAAAAAAAGCCGCCCTGACAGACCAGGGCGGCTTTTTCAATGCATGGGCAACACTCAGGCAACGTAGAACATCACGCTGACAAACTGGCAAATGCTGCCGCCCATCACAAACAGATGCCAGATACCATGACCGTGACGGATTTTTTCGTCATTGAGAAACCAATAAATGCCTACGCTGTAGATCAGGCCTCCCAGCGCCAGCCAGAACAAGCCGCCCCACGACATGGCCGCAATCAGCGGCTGCATGGCAATCACCACCAGCCACCCCATTACCACATATAGAATCATCGACAGCAGACGAGTCCGCCGGCCCAGTGTCAGCTCCTGGACAATACCGAAAATGGCCAGCCCCCAGCTCAGACCAAACAGCGTCCAGCCCCAGGCTCCGCGCAACGTGACCAGACAATACGGCGTATAACTGCCTGCGATCAGCAGATAAATGGCCGAGTGGTCGCACTTCTGCAAAATTGCCTTAGCCCGCCCTTTTGCACTGTGGTACAGGGTGGAAACCAGATACAGCAGCACCAGTGTCGTGCCATACAGGCTGAAGCTGACGATCTTCCACGGGTCACCCTGCTCGGCAGCCACATACACCAGGCTGATCAGCCCGGTGATGGCCAGCACGGTACCAATCAGGTGGGAAATGCCGTTAAAGCGCTCTCCGTAATACATGTATTTCTCTCTTCTCACTGCGACCATGTGATCCGGTCAGCGGCATCGCCGTATATCCGGACAGCTGCTTGGGCAGCACCCGCTTGCAGGCAGTTCCTGCAAGGCAATAGATAGTTTGCGGCAAAATCCGGCAAAACAAGTCATTGCAGCCGCCTTGGCAATAAGAAGCAGTATACAAAAACAAAGCGGGCCGTAGCCCGCTTTGTCACATCGGCAGCAAAAACTGTCGCTCAGACAGCCAGTGCCTTCAGCACATTGCCACGCACCACGTCAACCGGCTGAGTGCCGTCGATCTTGACATATTTGGGTGCCTTGGCATCGCCACTGGCAGCGCGCTGGCCATAGAAGCCAACCAGAACCTCGGTCTGCTCGTGATACACCGCCAGACGTTTCTTCACGGTGTCTTCGTGGTCATCATCACGCTGGATCAGGTCTTCACCGGTTTCGTCATCCTTGCCAGCCACTTTCGGCGGGTTGAAGGTAATGTGGTAAGTACGGCCGGAAGCCAGATGCACACGGCGACCAGCCATGCGCTCAATGATAGCGGCATCAGGTACGTCGATTTCCACTACGAAGTCGATATCCACACCGGCAGCGATCATGGCCTCGGCTTGCGGAATAGTGCGCGGGAAACCATCAAACAGGAAACCCTTGGCACAGTCGTCCTGAGCAATACGCTCCTTCACCAGACCGATGATGATGTCATCGCGTACCAGACCACCTGCATCCATGATGGCCTTGGCTTCCAGACCCAGCGGCGTGCCAGCCTTGACGGCTGCACGCAGCATGTCGCCAGTGGAAATCTGCGGAATGCCGAATTCCTCGCGGATATAGTTTGCCTGGGTACCCTTGCCTGCGCCCGGAGCGCCCAACAGAATCAATCGCATAATTACTCCCGTCAGTTTGTATGTCGTTTATTGTGATTGGTGTTCATCGACCGTCTTGCATTGCAGCCTTGCCCGGCGCTCAGCATCCGGCCAGTACGGCACGCACCCGTTCCAGATCGGCCGGCGTATCCACACCGGCAGCGGGTGCTTCACGCACAGTGGCCACCATGATGGGGTAGCCATGCCACAACACGCGCAGCTGTTCCAGTGCTTCAAACTGCTCCAGAGGTGCCGGGCTCAATGCGCTGTAGGTCTGCAAAAAACCTGCCTGATAGGCATACATGCCGATGTGCCGCAGGACCGGTAGGTCGGCGGGCAGGACGCTTGTATCGTGTGCAAACGCGTCACGGGCATAGGGAATGGGCGCCCGGCTGAAATACAGGGCCCGCCCAGCATGGTCCAGCACCACCTTGACCACATTGGGGTTGAACATGTCTTGTGCGGCATGAAACGGGTGCGCTACCGTTGCCATTGGTACCCCGGTTTCAGCCATCAGTGCCGCCAGCTGATTGATCAGTTCCGGGTCGATCAAGGGCTCGTCACCCTGCACGTTCACCACGATCTGTTCCGCCGGCCACTGCATCTGCAGCGCAACTTCAGCCAGACGGTCGGTACCGCTGGCGTGATCTTCCCGCGTTATCACCGCCTGTATGCCATGCGCGGCACAGGCTTGCAGGATGTCGTGGTGATCCGTCGCCACCACCACCTGGCTTGCCTGGCTGCGGGCAGCCTGTTCGGCAACGCGCACCACCATGGGCTTGCCGGCCAGGTCGGCCAGCGGCTTGCCTGGCAAACGGCTGGACGCCATGCGTGCCGGAATGACGACGGAAAAACCGTTCATTTCACTTCTTCTTCCGCCGCCAGCTCACGGGCTTCGGTTTCCAGCATCATCGGGATGCCGTCCTTGATCGGGAAAGCCAGACGATCGCCCTTGCAGATCAGTTCCTGCCGGGTCTTGTCGAATACCAGCGGGCCCTTGCACAGCGGGCACACCAGGATGTCCAGAAATTTAGCGTCCATGTCGTATCTTCAATCGGGAAAGTAGCCAGCCGGCAAGGTCCGGCGTCAGCTGTGCCGCAACCGGCAGGACCCATAGTCTAGCACGCTGCGCCGCATCATGAATCACTCCACGCAATTTCACCGCATCTTTGCTGGTGACGATGACGGGAGTGTCACCCGGTGGTAAATCATCCGGCGTAAAAGCATGATGATCGGGAAAGACAAGACACTGCTGCAGTAGGAAACCTTGTCCCTGCAAGGTAGAAAAGAAGCGCCCCGGATGACCAATACCTGCCAGTGCAATCACGGGCTGGTCAGCGAAATCCGCTACAGCGCGGGTCTGCTCCGGCTGAGCCAGCGCCTGCAAGCGCTGGGCCACCAGCCGCATGTGAAAACACGGCACCTCGTCTGGTAAACACAGTGCGCCACCATCGCCATTCACCACGATGGCATCCACCGTATCCAGCCGCGCGGCAGACTCACGTAGCGGGCCGCCAGGTAGCAGCCGACCATTGCCCAGGCCGCGCCGCCCGTCCAGCACCACCAGCTCCAGCGTGCGCGCCAGACGATAATGCTGCAGGCCGTCATCTGTCAGGATCAATTGCAGATCAGGATACAGGCTCAGCAGATGCTCACCCGCTGCCACCCGGTCACGCCCCACCACCACCGGCACGCCGCTGGCCACCAGCAGCAAGGGTTCGTCGCCCACCACACTTGCAGAGCTATCAGCCGTGACCAGCATTGCTTGCCGATGGTTGCCACCATAGCCACGGCTGATCACGCCCACCCTGACGCCGCAGGCTTGCAGCTCGGCCAGCAGGCTGAGCGTCAACGGCGTCTTGCCTACACCACCGACATTGATATTGCCGATGACGACAACAGGAACCGGCAGTTGATGGCTGCGCCACACGCCGTGGCGATAAGCCAGCCGGCGTAAGGTGGACAATAGTACAAATAGCCCTTCCAGCGGAGCCAGAAGGGCTGTCAGCCACCATACCGGTTGATACCAGTGGCGCTCGATACGCTGACTGATCCGGCTCACGGCGTGATGTTCTGCGTGGCAAAGGTCAACTGCGTCAAACCTGCTGCACGCGCCGCCTCCATGACACTGACCACCGACTGGTGCGTCGCCTTGGCATCTGCATTCACCACCACAACCGGGTCTTTCTTGCCTGCCGCCGCATCGCGCAGCTGCGCCTGCAGTGCTGCCTTGTCACCGGCAGCCAGTTTGCGTCCGTCAATTGCCATTTCACCGCTGGCCGCCACCGCCACCGTAATCGGTGCCGCTACCTGCTGGCTGGTTTCTCCCTGCGCACTGGGCAGGTTGATTTTCATCTCGGCAAATTTCGAATAGGTGGTGGTGACCATCAGGAAAATCAGAATCACCAACAGCAGGTCGATCATGGGAATGAAGTTGATTTCCGGCTCCTCGCGCTGCCGGCCGCGACGGAAATTCATGGCTGGCTACCATTCTGGCGTTCGCCATGCACCACTTCCACCAGCTTCACCGCTTGGGCCTCCATCTCCACCAGCAGGCCGTCCACGCGGGCGCGGAAGTGGCGATAGAACATCATGCTGGGAATGGCCACGATCAGGCCGAATGCCGTGTTGTAGAGCGCGATGGAAATACCATGCGCCAACTGCTGCGGGTTACTGGAACCGCCAGGAGCCTGGGAACCGAAGATTTCGATCATGCCGATCACGGTGCCCAGCAAACCCAGCAGCGGTGCCATGGCGGCGATGGTCCCCAAGGTATTGAGGAAACGCTCCAGATGATGAGCCACCACCCGACCTTCGTCTTCGATGGCATCTTTCATCACTTCACGGCTGCCGCTGACATTGCGCAGGCCGGCGGCAAACAGCTTGCCCAGCGGCGAATGGTTTTGCAGCAGTTGTAGTAATTCTGACGATGCGCCGGCACGGCGGAATTCAGCTACCGTCTGCGCCAGCAATCCTTCCGGTACGATCAGCGAGGCGCGCAAACTGAACAGACGCTCGAAGATGATGGCCAGCGAAATGACCGAGGCCAGAATGATGGTCCAGATCGGCCAGCCGGCCGCTTCAACAATTGACCACACGAAACATTCTCCAAAGCTATAGCTAAACGCTAAACTTTAGCGGTTGCCAGACTTCTCGGCAACCATGGCCCGCGATCTGAGCCCGGCAAAAAATGCCATTTCGCAAGTCTGTACAAGAATATTCGCTAAGTTTTGATTTTCTAAGGAAAATTTGATGACATCCACAGATGTTGTGGATAACTTTGTTGATAAGCTTGTGCACAGCCAAGCCAGACTCAGATCCAAAGCCCTTTCCACCTGACTGCCCTCATTTTGCACAACTCACTCAGGTCTTTGTTTTTTAACATAATTTTATTCGGCATATAAACACTCTCTCCAGTTTTGTCTGACAATTTACCATCGACAAAAACCGGATATTTTTCTGTGGATGACTTGACAAGCATGAATTTCAATAGCAAGGCCAATGATGTCATCAGTGTTTCTTCCCTCAACCGCATGGTGCGAGATCTGCTGGAGTCAGGCTTGCCGCCGATGTGGATTGGCGGGGAAATATCCAACCTGACACTGGCAGCATCCGGCCATGCCTATTTCTCGCTCAAGGACGCAGGTGCGCAGATCCGCTGCGTCATGTTCCGCCACAAACTGTCCCTGCTACCGTTTCGCCTGGCAGAAGGCATGCAGGTGGAACTCAAAGGATTGGTGACGCTGTACGAGGCACGGGGTGATTACCAGATCAACGTCGACACCATGCGCTCCGCCGGTCTGGGCCTCCTGTATGAAGCCTTCGAAAAGCTGAAGAACAAACTACAAGTGGAAGGCTTGTTCGATGCTGCACGCAAGCGCCCGCTCCCGACCCACCCCGCCGCCATAGGCATCGTCACATCCCCCGCGGCTGCAGCACTGCGCGACGTGGTCACTACGCTGGGGCGACGTATGCCCAGCATTCCGGTCATTCTTTACCCCGCCCAGGTACAGGGCGAAAGCGCTGCACGCCAGATTGCAACAGCCATCGAACAGGCGTCGGCAAGGCAGGAGGTTGAAGTACTGATCGTCTGCCGTGGCGGCGGCAGCATTGAAGACTTGTGGTCATTCAATGAGGAAATCGTCGCCCGCGCCGTAGCGGCATCCCGCATCCCCATTGTCAGCGGGGTTGGCCACGAAACCGACTTCACCATCTGCGATTTTGTTGCCGACCAACGCGCCCCCACACCCACGGCAGCGGCGGAGCTGGTTTCGCCCAGCCAGGAACAGTTGAGACAGCAGTTGGACCAAGGCAAACGCGGTCTGGAGCGCGCGCTGGGACGGCTGCTGGTCGATAAATCCCAGCGACTGGATTATCTGGCACGCCGACTTAACCATCCCGGTGACACCTTGCGGCGCCAGGCTCTGAGCCTGCAACAGGCAAAGGGTCGGCTGCAACGCGGCCTGGACAGCCTGTTTGCCCGCCGCCGCTTCAGCCTGCAACTGGCAAACAGCCAGCTACAACGCCACCAACCGCAGCTGACACAACAACAAGAACAGCTCAGCCAGTTGGGTAGGCAGTTACAGCGAGCCATGCGCCAGACTCTGCAGCAAAGACAGCAATCCCTGCTGCAACATGCCAGCACGCTGGAAGCGATGAATCCGGAGGCGGTCCTAAGCAGGGGTTATGCCATCGTGCAAAAAAGCGATGGCCACGCGGTGAAATCCCCGCAAGAACTGCTCAATCAGGAAAGGGTACAGTTACGGCTGGCAGAAGGTGTAACCGAGGCCGTGATTGATCATCCACAAGGGGCACAGCCCGAGCTACCTTTCTGAAAGCAGGCAGCCAGGCCATGGCTTGACAGGGATTGGCTTTTTGTTGAGCATACAAATCAAACAACCGTTTGAATGATGCAACCATGAAGCCATCCCCACGCCTGCTCAAAACCCTGATCAATCTATGGCCTCCCTTTCTCGGGGCCGGCATCAAAGTTTGCCACATCGCATCCGACTGGAAGCAGATCGATGTCCGGCTGCGCCTGGGGCTGACCAACCGCAATTATGTCGGGGTGCATTTTGGCGGCAGCCTGTACTCCATGACCGATCCGTTTTTCATGCTGATGCTGATGCAGTCGCTAGGACGCGACTACGTGGTGTGGGACAAGGCAGGTGCAATCGAATATCACAAGCCGGGCAAGGGCGTGGTGAGCGCCTGCTTCAGCCTGCAGGAAAACCAGCTGCAGGACATCCGACAACGCACCGCCGGTGGGGAGAAATACTTGCCGGAGCTGAAAGTGGATATCCGCGACGAAACCGGCGACATCGTAGCCACCGTGAACAAAACCTTGTATGTAAGACGTAAAAAAGGCCGCTGAGCGGCCTTTTTTGATAGGTAACTGCCAACAGAAAGGTCAGTCGACAAAACCACAGAATACTTCGCGCATCATCTTCAGTACTTCCAGCGTCCGGATATCACCAACGCGGTAATAAACCCGATTGGCATCTTTGCGCGTCCGGAGAACCCCTTTGTCCCGCATGATCGCCAGATGCTGGGAGATGTTGCTCTGCGAGGTTCCCACCTGCTCCACAATGTCCTGCACACTGACTTCCTGGTCGCCCAGTACCGAGATAATCTTCAAGCGCAACGGATGTGACATCGCCTTCATTGCCCGCGAGGACTGTTCGATCTGGTCATCGTTGAACAGCAAGCTCTGCTCCTAAGTAGTTTGCAATGCGTATTTATATTGGTTTGACTACGGTACAATACTAACTAAAAAAATCAATACCATCAAGAATTTCTAATATTCTGATTGTGGACATCATGACAGCTATCACACCCGTTTTACTCCTTATTCTCGACGGCTTCGGACACCGGCTGGAAGGTGACGACAACGCCATCCTGCATGCCAGCACCCCCACCTGGGACGCTCTGAAACAGCGATATCCCTACGGCGTGATCGATGCCTCAGAAGGCTATGTCGGCCTGCCCAAGGGACAGTTCGGCAATTCTGAAGTGGGTCACCTGAATATCGGCGCAGGTCGGATTGTCCAACAGGATATCAGCCGTATCGACTGCGATATTGACGAAAACCGTTTCGACCAGAACCCGGTACTGCAACAGGCCATCCAGCAAGCAACAGGCTCGGCACTGCATGTAATGGGACTGCTGTCCGATGGCGGTGTCCACAGCCACGAAAATCATATCTTCGCATTGATCCGTGCAGCCCAGGCCGCCGGCGTGCCGCATATTTACGTGCATGCTTTCCTGGATGGCCGCGACACGCCACCGCGCAGCGCTGAAACCTATCTCAAGCGCCTGGATGAAGTGCTGGCAAGCTGCCCGTCTGCCCGTCTGGTTTCGGTTACCGGTCGTTACTGGGCCATGGACCGCGACAAGCGCTGGGAGCGTGTTGAGCCGGCCTATCGCCTGCTGGTGGAAGGTGAAGGCCTGTACCATGCCGACAGCGGCCTGCAGGCACTGGCCGCAGCCTATGCGCGTGATGAGAATGACGAATTCGTTGCCGCAACCGGCATTGGCGCAGCCGTAAAGATGCAGGATGGTGACGTAGCCATATTCATGAATTTCCGTGCTGACCGCGCACGCCAGCTCAGCAGCGCACTAACCGACCCGGCCTTCAATGGCTTCAGCGCCCGCCAACCCAAACTGGCCGCCTTTGTCACCCTGACTTCATACGGCGAGGCTTACAGCAACCCGGTTGCCTATGCGCCGCAAAAGATCAGCAACGGTTTTGGCGAATATCTGGCCAGCCTGGGGCTGACCCAGCTGCGCATTGCCGAAACCGAGAAATACCCGCACGTCACCTATTTCTTCAACGGTGGCGAGGAGCAGGTTTACCCTGGTGAAGACCGCATCCTGGTGCCCTCCCCCAAGGTGGCCACCTACGACCTGCAGCCGGAAATGAATGCGCCGCAGGTGACTGACCACATCGTCGAAGCCATTGCTTCCGGCAAGTACCAGGCCATCATCTGCAACTATGCCAATGGCGACATGGTGGGCCATACCGGCAAGTTTGATGCCGCAGTCAAGGCGGTGGAAACGCTGGATGCCTGCGTCAAGCGCTGTGTAGAAGCCATGCGAGACGCTGGTGGTGAAGTGCTGATCACCGCCGATCATGGCAATTGCGAACAGATGTACGATGCCGCACATCACCAGCCGCATACCCAGCACACCCTGGACAAGGTGCCCTTCCTGTATGTAGGCCGCCCGGCACACATCAAGGATGGCGGCGCACTGCGTGATATCGCGCCGTCCCTGCTGGCCATGATGGGCCTGCCCCAGCCGGCAGAAATGACCGGTCGCTCACTAATCGACTTCGAGTAAGCGCTCACGCCGGCCTGCAACACAGGCCGGCAATGTAGCTGCCCAGCCTGCTGCGGCCTGTTATCATGCTGGCAACAGGTGTAATCCGAAGCGAAGATGGAATGAAACCGATATTGCTGCTAGCCCTGCTGGCTGGCGCGGCCCAAGCCGCCCCCACCCCCGCCTCCCCGTCCTTGTCCACTGCTCCACAGCAACAGAACCTGCAATCGGTCCGCAAGGAAATCGACAGTCTGAAAAAAGACCTGGCGCAGAAGCAGGTAGTGCAGCAGGAAGCCAAATCCGCAATTCAGGAATCGGAACAGGCCATTGCCCAAACCAGTCAGGCCATTGCCAAACTGGAAAACAAGCAGAACAACTCCGCACAGCAACTAGCCGAACTGCGCCAGCAAGTACAGGCAACCGCACACAAACTGGCAGAAACCCGCCAGCGCGTAGCGCAGATGCTGGCCAGGCAGTACAAGAATGGCGACCATGACGCCATGAAACTGATGCTTAATGCCGACGATCCGAACCAGACCTCGCGCGACATGGTGTATTACCAGCATATTGCCAAGGCACAGCAGCAAATGGTGACACAGCTGATCAGCCACCAACATGAGCTTGAAGCGCTAACCTTCCAACTGGAACAAGAACTGGCACGGCTGGATGCCTTGTCCAGCCACAAAAATCGGGAAAAGAACGCCTTACTGAACAATAAGTCCAGCAAGCAAGCGCAACTGAGCAAACTATCCGGCGAAATCCAGGCTGGACAAAGCCGGCTGGGCAAGCTGCAGGAAGATGAAAAACGGCTGACCAACCTGATTGCCCAGATCAACCAGGAAATCGAACGCCGCCGTCAGGAAGCCATCCGCAAGGCCGCCGAAGAACGCAAGGCACGCCAGGCTGCGGCACTCGCAGCGAAAAAGGAAAACGAACGTCGGCGCAAGCTGGCTGAAAATGCCCGTAAGCAAGGCAAGCCAGTGCCAGAGGTCGCCAAGAAATCCGTACCGGTACCGCAAGACAAGCCGGTGGATGATGTCGCAGACAGCAGTGCTGCCGGCAAAGCATTTACCAGTCTGCAGGGCCGCATGAAGATGCCGGTATCCGGACAGCTGGCAGGGCGCTTTGGTAGCGCACGTAGCGAGGGCACATCCTGGAAAGGTGTTTTCATCAAGACTGCCCCCGGCCAGCCAGTGCATGCAGTGGCAGACGGCAACGTGGTGTATGCTGATGCGCTGCGCGGATTCGGCAATGCCGTGATCGTGGATCATGGCGGTAATTACCTGACGGTGTACACCGGCCTGTCATCCATCGGCAAGGGCGTGGGCAGCACAGTGAAAGCCGGCGAAACACTTGGCAACACTGGCGCACTGGACAGCGGCGAATCCGGCCTGTACTTTGAAATCCGGCATATGGGACGACCTCTCAACCCGCAAACCTGGGTACGTTAAGCCACCCGCGGTATCGGAGACCAACACACAACATGACTAGTCATCGCATGAAAAAAATTGCCTGGCTCGCCGCTGGCGCACTGGCCGGCGGAGCCCTTACCCTCAGCGTGCAGGCTTTTGCCGGCAAAGAACCTACTACCCTGCCGCTGAACGAGTTGCGTACTTTTGCTGAAGTATTCGGTCGCATCAAGCAGGATTATGTCGACCCGGTCGATGACAAAAAGCTGATCACCGAGGCCATCAAGGGCATGCTCAGCGGGCTGGACCCGCACTCCGACTACATGGATGCCGATGCCTTCAAGGAATTGCGTGAAGGCACCCAGGGTGAGTTTGGCGGCCTCGGCATCGAAATCGGTGCCGAAGACGGGCTGGTCAAGGTGGTCTCCCCGATCGAAGACACCCCGGCGCAGAAAGCCGGCATCAAGAGCGGCGACCTGATCATCAAGATCGATGACACCCCGGTGCGAGGCCTGTCGCTCAACGATGCCGTCAAGCGCATGCGTGGCAAACCCGGCAGCAAGGTAACGCTCACCATTGCCCGCAAGAACGAAACCAAGCCGCTGGTCTTTGCCATCACCCGCGCCATCATCAAGACCAAGAGCGTGAAGTCCAAATTACTGGAACCGGGTTATGGCTATGTGCGCATCACCCAGTTCCAGGAGCACACCACGGAAAACCTGGCCGAAGCCGTGGCCAGCATGACCAAGCAGAACAAGCAGCCGCTCAAGGGCCTGGTACTGGACCTGCGTGACGACCCGGGTGGCCTGCTGACGAGCGCCGTTGGGGTATCCGCCGCCTTCCTGCCCAAGGACGCGCTGGTGGTGTACACCGAAGGCCGCACCGCCGATGCCAAGATGAAGCTGACTGCCTCGGCGCAGAACTATGGCCGCCCAGGCATGCCGGACCCGCTTTCGGTACTGCCGCAGGAAACCCACAAGGTGCCGCTGGTGGTACTGGTGAACGGTGGCTCGGCCTCGGCATCCGAAATTGTTGCCGGTGCCCTGCAGGATCACAAGCGCGCAGTACTGGTAGGCACCCAAACCTTTGGCAAGGGCTCGGTACAGTCCATCCTGCCGCTGGGCAGCGCTGGCGGTATCAAGCTGACCACTGCCCGTTACTTCACGCCAAGTGGCCGCTCCATCCAGGCCAAGGGCATCGTGCCAGACGTGGTGGTGGAAGACGCTACCGTGACCGCTGCCGACCAAGCACTGCGCGTACGTGAAGCGGATCTGGAAAACCATCTGGCCAATCCGAATGGTGATGAAACACCATCCAAATCGGCCAAGCCCGCCAAGCCGGCAACGCCACCTGTGATCAAACAGGAAGCACCCAAGCCACAGGACGACAAGAACGCCAGCCCGGAAAACCCGCGCGAGCCGAATCCGAAACAGGATTACCAGCTGTCCCAGGGCCTGAACATCCTCAAGGTGCAGCAAATCCTGATCAAACAAGGCAATTGATACCAGCCACAACAGCCACCCTGCCCCGTGCAGTGGTGGCTGTTTTCATTTCCACTCCCCCCCAGACCAGCGGCAAAAGCCCTGCCCTTCCTGCCCTATTCCTGCTAGGCTTGTCGCTTCCGAAGTCCTTATCTGGCGGGAGCCTATCCAATAATGCTGAACCGGGAATTTGTCCTCTCCTTCCGTGAAGCCGCCCCCTACATCAATACCTTCCGCGGTAAAACCTTCGTGCTGGCAGTCAGTGGCGAAGCCGTGATGGAAGGCGGTTTTCATAATCTGTCGCAGGATATCAACCTGCTGGTCAGTCTGGGCGTACGCGTGGTGCTGGTACATGGCATCCGTCCCCAGATCGAAGCCCTGCTCAAGCGCTTCGGCCTGAACCGGCTGTTCCACCGCGACCGACGAGTGACCGATGCCAGCACCATGGAGATCGTCAAGCAGGCCTGTGGTGCTACCCGCCACGGCATCGAAGCGCAGCTGTCGATGGGCATGCCCAACTCACCCATGTTCGGCTCCCACCTGCGCGTGGCCGGCGGCAACTTCATCACCGCCCAGCCGCTAGGCGTGCTGGATGGCGTGGACATGCAGTACACCGGCCAGGTACGCCGTATCGACGTGGACGGCATCAATACCCGGCTAGCTGCGGGTGAACTGGTACTGCTGTCCCCGGTGGGCTATTCAGTCACCGGCGAAGCCTTCAACCTCACCATGGAAGAAATGGCCGCCCAGCTGGCCTCCGCCCTGAAAGCCGAGAAACTGATTTTCGTGATCGAGGGCCGTGGGGTCACCAACGAACTGGGCCAGTTTGTCAGCTCGCTGACCGCGCAGCAGGCCGAAGACCTGTTGCAGGCAGGCCATCTGCAGCGCGATGTCACCGCCTACCTGCCCTATGCCATCAAGGCCACCCGCGATGGCATTCCGCGTGCGCATCTGGTCAGCCATCACGAGGATGGTTCCTTGCTGGCTGAACTATTTACCAATGGCGGCACCGGCACCATGATTGCCCGCGACGCCCTGGTAAAGGTACGCAATGCCAATGTGGATGATATCGGGGCCATCCTGAACCTGATCCGCCCGCTGGAAGAACAAGGCATTCTGGTCAAACGCAGCCGCGAGCATCTGGAAATGGAAATTTCCCAGTATTCCGTGCTGGAACATGACGGCAAGATCTACGGCTGTGTAGCCATGCATGTCTTCCCCGAAGCCGGCATGGCCGAGCTGGCCTGCCTGGCCGTGGCACCGGAACGGCGTGAAGGCCGCTTTGGCGAAACCCTGCTCAAGCACGTGGAATACCAGGCCCGCACCCGTGGCCTGAAAGCGCTGTTCGTGCTAACCACTCAGACCGCGCACTGGTTTGTCGAGCGCGGCTTTGCCGAAGCCGGACGCGGCCAGCTGCCACAGGCCCGACAGGCCTTCTACAATAACCAGCGTCGCTCCAAGATATTCGTCAAGCCGCTGTAAAACAATCCCTGCCACATCGGCGGCATGGTTGGAAGGGCGTCATGGTTGTGACACAATACTGAAGTATATTCAGTTCAATTTTTGCAAGGATTAGCAATGGCCAGAAACGTCAATTGCATCAAGCTGGGTCGCGAGGCCGAAGGTCTGGACTTTCCGCCCCTGCCGGGCGAGCTTGGCAAGCGTGTATATGAAAATGTCTCCAAGGAAGCCTGGCAAGGCTGGCTGCGTTATCAGACCATGCTGATCAACGAAAACCGCCTGAGCCTGGCCGATGCGCGTGCCCGCCAGTATCTGGCAGCACAGCTGGATGCCTACTTCTTCGGTCAGGGTGCCGATGCACCGGCTGGCTACACGCCACCGCAGCAGTAATTGTTTCAAGCCCTCCTGCGCGAGGGCTTTTTTGTCTCCACACCTCATCACCATTGGCGCGAAACCGTATGTCACAAAGCCACGAGTTGCTGCTTAACCGTGAACTGGGCCTGATCGAATTCAACCGCAGAGTATTGGCCCAAGCTGAAGACCCTAGCCTGCCACTGCTCGAACGCCTGAAATACCTGTGCATCGTCTCCTCCAATCTGGACGAGTTCTTTGAAGTGCGCATGGCCTGGCTGAAAGAAACTGCCCAGTTGACACCGGGACGCATTCTGGCCGATGGCTCCACGCCCGCCCAGATCATGGCGCGCATTTCGTCTGCCTCGCACGAGCTGGTACGCCAGCAATACGCGGTGATGAGTGATGTATTGTTTCCGGCACTACGTGAAGAAGACATCATCTTCCTGCGCCGTAACGAATGGACCGAACAGCAACAGGAATGGGTGCACGATTTCTTCAGCAACGAGCTGATGCCCATCCTCACGCCCATCGGGCTGGACCCGTCCCACCCCTTCCCCAAGGTGCTGAACAAGTCGCTCAACTTTGCCGTGGAGCTGGAAGGACGCGATGCCTTTGGCCGCCAGTCCGACATCGCCATCGTGCAGGCACCGCGCATTCTGCCGCGCGTGATCAAGGTGCCGCCGGAAGTGTGCAGCGGCCACCCGCATACCTTTGTTTTCCTGTCCTCCATCCTGCACTCACATGTCCATGAGCTGTTCCTGGGCATGACGGTAAAGGGCTGCTACCAGTTCCGCGTTACCCGCGACAGTGAGCTGACGGTGGAAGACGAAGACCTGAAAAACCTGCGCACGGCATTGCAAGGTGAATTGAACCAGCGCCAGTTTGGCGATGCAGTACGGCTGGAAATTGCCGACACCTGCCCACCGCATATGGAAGAATTCCTGCTCACCCAGTTCAACCTGAAAAAGCAGGATGTCTACCGCGTCAACGGCCCGGTCAACCTCGTGCGGCTGATGCAGGTGCCGGATCTGGTGGACCGCCCGGATTTGAAATTCCCGCCCTTCGTGCCCTCGCTGCCAGACCAGTTGGGCAAGAAGCAGCCGCTGTTCGAAGCCATCCGCAAGGGTGACATCCTGCTGCACCACCCCTTCCAGAGCTTCCAGCCTGTCATCGACATGCTGAACCTGGCCGCGACCGACCCGCAGGTGGTTGCCATCAAGATGACGGTATACCGCACCGGTACCGACTCGGTACTGATGGAGTCGCTGATTGCCGCCGCCCGTGCCGGCAAGCAGGTAACGGTGGTACTGGAACTGATGGCCCGCTTTGACGAAGAAGCCAACATCAGCTGGGCCAGCCATCTGGAAGATGCCGGCGCGCACGTGGTATACGGGGTATTCGGCTACAAGGTACACGCCAAGATGCTGATGGTGATCCGCCGCGAGGACAAGCGCCTGCGCCGCTATGTGCATCTGGGTACCGGCAACTATCACCCGCGCACAGCCCGCTTCTATACCGACCTTGGCCTGCTCACCTGCAATGAAGACATCGCCAGCGATGTAAATGACATCTTCGTACAGCTCACCGGCCTGGGCCGTGCCAGCCAGCTCAAGCAGCTGTACCAGAGTCCGTTTACCCTGCATGGCCTGCTGATCGACTCCATCGAGCGGGAAATCGAGCACGCCCAGCAAGGTCGCCCGGCACAGATCATCGCTAAGATGAACGCCCTGCTGGAACCACAGGTGATCCACGCGCTCTACCGCGCCAGCCAGGCCGGGGTGAAGATCCAGCTGATCATACGCGGGGTATGCGCCCTGCGTCCGGGCGTACCGGGGCTGTCAGACAACATCACCGTCCGCTCGGTAGTCGGCCGCTTCCTGGAACATCCGCGCGTCTATTACTTCTATAACGACAAGCAGGAAGACCTGTATATCGCCAGTGCAGACTGGATGGGCCGCAACCTGTTCCGCCGCATTGAAACCTGCTCGCCCATTCTCGACCCCAAGGTCAAACGCCGGGTAATCAAAGAAGCATTGCGCCTGTACCTGGAAGACAATGTCAACGCCTGGGAGATGCAGCCGGATGGCAGCTACAAGCGTCGCTCCAGCCGTGGCAAGGAACGCTGCGCCCAGAACCTGCTGCTGGAAGAATACGCCCGTTAATCATCCACACCCTGCATGACAAGGCCAGACGGCCATCTGGTGGAACTTCCACCCGGTGGCCGTTTTCCTATGCAGCAGTCACTCGCAAAGGAAAACGTCTTGGAAATCCTGTTTGTCTTGCTGTCCATCGTGCTGATCGTGCTGGGTGTGGCTGGCACGCTGTTTCCGGCTCTCCCCGGCCTCCCGCTGATGATGGGTGGCTTTCTGCTACTGGCCTGGACTGATCAGTTCCGGCATCTGGGCAGCACCGCACTGCTGATCATGGCCGTGCTAACGGTAGTAGGTCTGGCCATCGATTTTGTCGCCGGCCTGCTGGGGGCCCGCATAACCGGGGCCAGCAAGCAGGCGTTGTGGGGAGCCTTCATCGGCAGCATTACCGGTCTGTTTCTAGGGCTGCCCGGCGTGATCCTGGGGCCGCTGCTAGGTGCAGCCATCGGCGAACTGCTGGCACGGCGCGATGCCTGGCAGGCCGGGCGTGTCGGCCTTGGCACACTGGCCGGTTTCCTGATCGGCACCGTGGCCAAGCTCGGCTGTGCCTTTGCCATGCTAGCTACTGCACTCTTTGCCTGGTTCTGGTAATCCGCTGCTGGCAGATGGTCAGCTCAGCGCAGCCCGCCCGCTTTTGGTAGAATCTTCCGCTTAACGATTATCTTCAGCAGGGTTCCTCATGGCTCAATATGTAATGTCCATGCTCCGCGTGAGCAAAGTGGTGCCACCCAAGCGCCAGATCATCAAGGACATCTCCCTGTCCTTCTTCCCGGGTGCCAAAATCGGCCTGCTGGGCCTGAACGGTTCGGGTAAATCCACCGTGCTGCGCATCATGGCCAATGTGGACAAGGAATACGACGGTGAAGTGCAGCATCTGCCGGGCGTGAAAATCGGCTACCTGCCACAGGAACCACAGCTGGACCCGGAAAAATCCGTGCGCGAAGAAGTGGAAAGCGGCATGGGTGATGTGATGGGCGCGCAAAAGCGTCTGGAAGAAGTGTATGCCGCCTACGCCGAAGAAGATGCCGACTTCGACGCCCTGGCCGAAGAACAGGCCAAGCTGGAAGCCATCATCTCCGCCGGTGCCGGCGACAACGTACAACTGCAGCTGGAACTGGCCGCCGATGCACTGCGCCTGCCGCCGTGGGACGCCAAGATCGGCCCGCTGTCCGGTGGTGAAAAGCGCCGTGTAGCACTGTGCAAGCTGCTGCTGTCCAAACCGGACATGCTGCTGCTGGACGAACCCACCAACCACCTGGATGCCGAATCGGTGGAGTGGCTGGAACAATTCCTGGTGCGCTTCCCCGGCACCGTGGTGGCCGTTACCCACGACCGCTATTTCCTCGACAACGCTGCCGAATGGATTCTGGAACTGGACCGTGGCGAAGGCATTCCGTGGAAGGGCAACTATTCCAGCTGGCTGGAACAGAAGGAAGAGCGCCTGGAGAAGGAAGCAAAAAGCGAAGGCGCGCGCATGAAGGCGATGAAACAGGAACTGGAATGGGTGCGCCAGAACCCCAAGGGCCGTCAGGCCAAGTCCAAGGCGCGTATTGCCCGCTTCGAAGAACTGTCCAGCTACGAAACCCAGAAGCGTAACGAGACCCAGGAAATCTTCATCCCTGTAGCCGAGCGCCTGGGTAATGAAGTAATCGAATTCGACGGCGTATCCAAGGGTTTTGGCGACCGCCTGCTGATCGACAACCTGTCGTTCAAGGCACCGGCTGGTGCCATCGTCGGCATCATCGGCCCTAACGGTGCCGGTAAGTCGACGCTGTTCAAGATGATTGCCGGCAAGGAGCAGCCGGATAGCGGTACGGTGAAGATCGGCCAGACCGTGCAGATGGCCTTTGTCGAGCAGAGCCGAGAAGGTCTGGAAGACGACAAGACCGTATTTGACGACGTGTCCGGTGGTGCCGATCTGCTGACCGTGGGCCGCTTTGAAATGTCCAGCCGTGCGTATCT
Source organism: Aquitalea sp. (assembly GCF_030150775.1). Lineage (NCBI taxonomy): Bacteria > Pseudomonadati > Pseudomonadota > Betaproteobacteria > Neisseriales > Chromobacteriaceae > Aquitalea > Aquitalea sp. The sequence continues at coordinate 4,041 of NZ_JASLFG010000055.1, read as the reverse complement.
GGGCCGTTTCAACTTCAAGGGTGCCGACCAGCAGAAGAAGGTAGGCATGCTGTCCGGTGGTGAGCGTGGCCGTCTGCATCTGGCCAAGACCCTGCTCAAGGGCGGCAACGTGTTGCTGCTGGACGAACCGTCCAACGACCTTGACGTGGAAACCTTGCGTGCGCTGGAAGATGCACTGCTGGAATTCGCCGGCACCGTGTTCGTGATTTCCCACGACCGCTGGTTCCTCGACCGTATCGCCACCCACATCCTGGCGGCGGAAGGCGAATCGCAATGGACATTCTTTGACGGCAACTATCAGGAATACGAAGCCGACAAGAAAAAACGCCTGGGCGAAGAAGGTGCCAAACCCAAGCGTATCCGCTACAAGCCGATCACCCGCTGATCAAGCTATGGCAAAACAAAACCCCCGCCGTGCGGGGGTTTTGTCATTGACCGGGCAGCGCGTTCAGGACAACTGGCTGTGTGATCCATCGCACAAGGGTTTGCCTTCACTCAGCTTGCAACCACAGAAGTACACCAGCCCGCTTTTATCCGCCACATACTCCACCGGACTGAAACAGGACCCGGCATGGCTGCCATCACAAAACGGCTGTTTTTCGCTCTGACCACACGCACACCACCAATAGTGCTTGCCGGCCTCAACTTCGACTGCGTAAGGAAAACTCTGCGGTGAAAACGGTTGCTCAGCCATTGCACACTCCTTGCAAAACGACATCCGGGGCTTTTAGCTTAGAAGGCCATCCGCACGAAAGCCAGGCCTCTCCCCGTCCCCTGTCATGCCGATGTTAGAATGGCCGACATGCAATCTCTTCTACGCCTTTGCTGCCTGCTTCTGCTGCTTAGCGCCTGCACTGCGCTGCCAGACTATCCTCCTGCGCCAGCAGGGTTTTATCGCGTCCGCCCCGGCGATACCTTGTACCGCATTGCGCTGAACCATCATCAGAGCGTTGGCAATCTGGTGGCATGGAACAAGCTGCCAGATCCGGCCAGCATCAATGCCGGCCAGTTGCTGCGCATCAGCCCTGCCAATACTGGCCAGCCTAAACCAACAGCAAGTAGCACAGGTAAAACGCAAGCACCAGCGACAACCCGCCCCGCCTCTGCCGTCATTGCCTTGCAATGGCCGGTACGCGGAACGCTGCTAGGCAAATTCAACGGTAGCAGCAACAAGGGCATCGATATTGCAGGCAAAGCCGGCGATCCGGTACGCGCCGCTGCCAGCGGCACCGTTGCCTATGCCGGCAAGGGCATACGTGCCTATGGCAATCTGCTCATCATCAAGCACGGCAATGATTACCTGACGGCGTATGCCCACAACCAGACCTTGCTGGTAAAGGAAGGACAAACCGTGCAGGCCGGCCAGCAGATTGCCACTCTTGGCCATTCCGGCAGCAGCCACGACATGCTGCATTTCGAGCTGCGCCGCCAGGGCAAGGCCATCGATCCGCTATCCGCCCTGCCTGCTCAATAACCACGTACCCGCTGCACCAGTCCCTGCGGCGGCAAGCCTTGCTGCAGGGACTGCAGATTGGCTGCAATCTGCGCCACAGCGGAAGTCACTAATGTCATGGCAGCAATATGCGGTGTTACCAGCACCGCAGGATGGCTCCATAGCGGATGCACAGACTCCAGCGGCTCCACTTCAAAGACATCCAGCATGGCAAAGCGCAGCTGACCACTGTCCAGCAGTCCGAGCAGAGCCGCTTCATCAAGCTGCTCGCCGCGCCCGGCATTGATCAGGGCAGCACCACGCGGCAACGGCGACAGCATGCGACCATCCAGCAGGCCACGCGTGGCAGGCGTGGCCGGCAGCAGGTTGACCAGAATATCCGTACGCGCAAGCAAGGCTGGCAGACCAGCTTCGCCGACAAAATCCTCCACGTCCGGCAACTGCCGGCCGCTGCGACTCCAGCCGGCAACCGCATAGCCCATGGCCGCCAGAGACTGCGCCACGCGCCCACCAATCTCACCCAGGCCAAGTACTCCGATGCGCGTCTGCGCCGCAGTAGCGGCAGCCACCGGCTGCCACTGCCGCTGTGCTTGCTGACGACGGTATTGCCCCATGTGACGCTGCACATGCAATACCCCGTACAACACATATTCCAGCATCTGCTGCGCCATGCCGGCATCAGTCAGCCGGATTACCGGCACCGCTGGATCCAGATCATCCCGCTTCAGGATGCGGTCCACACCTGCACCCAGCACGAACACCGCTTGCAGATTAACCATGCCGCAAAAGAAACCGGCTGGTGGATTCCACACCACTGCATACTCCACCCGGCTGGCGACAATCTCCTCGGGCCAGCAGGCCAGCGCCTTACCCGGCAAAGCCTGCTGCAAGGCTTCCCGATACGCAGCCATATCCTGCGGTGTATAGAGGTAAATCATCGGACTCTCCCAAAGGTAGCGATATCAAGCGTGCTGATCATGCATTGTAAATAATCACCACCGGCCAAGGCAGATTTTCCTGCGCAAAAGCAAGGTGGGTAGCTTTGCTACGCACGCAATGATTGCCCTAGCCCACGCATTGGGCCAAGATCACGGCTTGGCTTTCCGGAAGCAAACCCGCATGACCCGCTATCTGTACCCATTCCTGCTGCTGGCAACACTTAGCGCCTGCAGCACCCAGCCTGTTACTCCGTCGGGCAGCCTGCCCAGCTCTCCTGTCCTTCCCGCATCCGAAGCAGTATCCGCACCTTCGGTAGCGCCACCGGTAGTGCTACCTCCCGTCGTCGGTACCCTGCCTCCGCCCGTCACACCGCCAGTCAAACCAGTCGTCCTGAGCGAGAGTCAGGGGCGCAACTTGCTGGAGCGCCTGCTGCCACCACATATTGGTGACCGCCAGGGTTGGAGCAAGGACATCATCTCGGCTTTCACCGCGCTGAAAATTCCGTACCGGGCTGATAACTTCTGCGCCGTAGCAGCGGTAATCGAGCAGGAATCCAGCTGGCAGGGCGACCCGACCGTGCCCAATCTGCCGGCCATTGTCTGGGGCAAGATTGGCGAGCGGGCCAACAAATACCTGGTACCGCTACCGGTAGTGAAAGCTGCGCTGCTCAAAACCTCGCCCAATGGCAAAAGCTATAAGGCGCGCATAGATAATCTGCGTACCGAGCGTGAAATGAACCTGCTGTTCGAAGATATGGCGGCAGAGGCCAGCAAGCTGGGGCTACCAATGAATATGAAAAACCCCATTCGTACCGGTGGACCGATGCAGGTGAGCGTGGAGTTTGCCGAAGCCCATGTCAAAATCTGGCCCTACCCCTACCAGACTGGCAACAGCATCCGCAACGACGTATTCACACGCCGTGGCGGCATCTACTTCGGTACGGCCATCCTGCTGCAATACCCGGCACCCTATCAGGACATGCGCTACCGCTTTGCCGACTTCAATGCCGGCCGCTACAGCAGCCGCAATGCCGCCTTCCAGGCCGCCGTCAGCCAATTGTCAGGCCGCAAGCTGGCACTGGATGGTGACTTGCTCAGTTACACCGGCAAACAGGCCACGGGCAGCACCTACCAAGCCTTGCTGACCTTGCGCAGTCGGCTGGAAATGAGTCAGGGAGAACTGGAACGGGACCTGCAGCAAGAGAAAAATAGCAACTTTGCCCAGAGCGAGCTGTACCGCAAACTGTTTGCGCTAGCCGACCGCAAGGCTGGTAAGCCAGTACCACGCGAACGCATGCCACAGATCGACCTGCATAGCCCCAAGATCAGCCGCAAACTGACCACGCAATGGTTTGCTGGCAAGGTGAACACCCGTTATCAGAGCTGCATGGCCAGACAATAAGCTACAGAAACGGCAATGCCGGCAGTAGCCGGCATATTGCCCGCCATCGATGGCGGGAGCACAAGAACGAAAAAGCCCAGTCTTGCGACTGGGCTTTTTCTTGAATACTGGCGTCCCCACGGGGAATCGAACCCCGGCTACCGCCGTGAAAGGGCGGTGTTCTAACCGCTAAACTATAGGGACTTTGGTGCACCCGGAGCGATTCGAACGCCCGACCCTTTGGTTCGTAGCCAAATACTCTATCCAAC
>NZ_JASLFG010000018.1:0-60108 GCF_030150775.1 Aquitalea sp. | reverse complement strand
CCGGAAACAAAAATCACCGGAATGTTCAGGCGCATGGCAGCCATCAGCATGCCGGGGGTGATCTTGTCGCAGTTGGAGATGCACACCAGCGCGTCGGCACAGTGGGCATTCACCATGTATTCCACGCTGTCGGCAATCAGGTCGCGGCTGGGCAGGCTGTACAGCATGCCGCCGTGGCCCATGGCGATGCCGTCGTCGATGGCGATGGTGTTGAATTCCTTGGCCACACCGCCGGCGCGTTCGATTTCACGCGCTACCAGCTGTCCCATATTGTGCAGGTGGACATGGCCGGGCACGAATTGGGTGAAGCTGTTGGCAATGGCGATGATGGGCTTGCCAAAATCCTCGTCTTTCATGCCGGTAGCACGCCACAGAGCGCGGGCACCCGCCATGTTGCGGCCGGCGGTGGAGGTTTTGGAACGGTATTGGGGCATGTCTTGTTTCCTTGATGATCAGATGCTTGCAGAGTGCATTGCCGCTGACCGCGCCTGTGTTGCAGGCAGGTCTGCCCTCTCCCGGGTGCCGCTGGATCGGGCTGGCCGCAATCTGTCATGGTAATGACAGGACGCGGCGGAACGCATTCCGTATAATTTCGTCCATATTCTTTTACCGCAAACGCACCGACCTGACAAATGATCGTTCATCCGCAGTTCGACCCCGTCGCCATTCACCTGGGCCCGCTGGCCATTCACTGGTATGGCTTGATGTACCTGTTGGGCTTCGGCCTGTTCCTGCTTCTGGGAAATTACCGCATCCGCCAGGGCCACGCTTTTCTCACATCCAAACTGCTGGACGACCTGCTGATGTATGGCGTGCTGGGTGTGGTGATTGGCGGTCGGCTGGGTGAAGTGCTGTTTTACGAACCCGGCTACTACTTCAGCCACCCGGCGGAAATCTTCATGGTATGGAAGGGTGGCATGTCCTTCCACGGTGGTTTCCTCGGTGTGCTGGTGGGCATGGCCTTGTTTGCCCGCAAGCAGCAGCGCAGCTTCTGGGAGCTAACCGACTTCATCGCCCCGCTGGTGCCGCTGGGCCTGGCCGCCGGGCGCATCGGCAATTTCATCAATGGCGAGCTGTGGGGCCGCGTGGCCAGCCCCGATCTGCCCTGGGCCATGCTGTTTCCTTCCGCCAGGGCCAATGATCTGGCCGAGGGCCAGACCTCGTCCGACCTGTTGAACATGCTGATGCAGTACGGCGCACTGCCGCGTCACCCTTCCCAGCTGTATGAATTTTTGCTGGAAGGCATCGCCCTGTTTGCCGTGCTGTGGATTTACAGCAGCAAGCCGCGTGCGCGGGGGCAGGTGTCGGCAGTGTTCCTGATCGGTTACGGTCTGGCACGCTTTGTCAGCGAGTTTTTCCGCAATCCGGATGCCGGCATCTTCGGCCATTCCTACACCATCAGCATGGGCCAGTGGCTGAGCCTGCCGATGATTGTTATCGGCGTGGTGTTGCTGGTCTGGTTCGGCAAACGCCAGCAGCGCTAGGCTATAATTGCCGCTGGCAGTCTTTTGCCTGCCACTGTGGTTTATCAATAAAGCCAGTCATGAAGCCAATCATCGACTGGCTTTTATTTGTCCTGCGGCCTTTTGCCCGCACAGATAAGGAATACCAGGCATGAAAACCCTCAAACTCACGCTGGCTACGGCCTTGCTGGCTGTCTCCGCCATGGCTTGTGCCGAAGAAGCCGTGCTGAAAGTCTCCGCCATTCCGGATGAAGCCCCGACCGAGTTGCAGCGCAAGTTTGCCCCGCTAGGCCAGTATCTGGAAAAAGAGTTGGGCATGAAGGTGCAGTTTGTGCCGGTGACCGACTACGCCGCGGTGGTGACCGCACTCAATAGCGACAAGATCGACATGGCCTGGCTGGGTGGCTTTACCTTTGTGCAGGCCAGCCTACATGGCAAGGTGGTGCCGCTGGTACAGCGTGAGGAGGACAGCAAGTTCACCTCCAAATTCATCGTCAATGCCGCCGTGGGCGCCAAGTCGCTGAAGGACCTCAAGGGCAAGAGCTTTGCCTTCGGCTCGGCCTCCTCCACTTCGGGCCACCTGATGCCGCGTTACTTCCTGCAAAAGGAAGGCATCAAACCGGAAACCTTCTTCAAGAACGTGGCCTACTCCGGCGCGCATGACGCCACCGTGGCCTGGGTGGCCTCCGGCAAGGTGGATGCCGGTGCGCTCAATGCCTCGGTATGGGACAAGCTGGTAGCAAGTGGCAAGGTAGACAGCAGCAAGGTGAAACTGCTGGCCACCAGCCCAACCTTCTACGACTACAACTGGACAGTGCGCGGCAATCTGGACAAGAAACTGCAGGCACGCATCACTACGGCCTTCCTCAAGCTGGATGCGAAAAATCCGCAGGATAAAGCCATTCTGGAGCTGCAACGCGCCAGCCGTTTCATCCCCACCAAGGCTGACAACTACAAGGGCATCGAGGCGGCAGCTGAAGCGGCAGGCCTGCTCAAGTGAGCCTGCTGTTTGACGGTGTCAGCCTGCAGCTAGGCGGCGTGGATGTGCTGCGCGACATCAGGCTGGAGCTGGCCGGCGGCGAACAGGCAGCGCTGATCGGCCCTTCCGGGGCCGGCAAAACCTCCCTGCTGCTGCTGGCCGCCACGCGCTACCGCCCAAGCCAGGGCAGCCTGAGCGTGCTGGGTGACAACCCATGGCATTTGTCGGCACGCTGGCTGCGGCGGCTGCGCAGCCGCATCGGCATGGTCTACCAGGCAGCCCCGCTGCCAGCCCGCCAGCGGGTGATCCACAGCGTGGCAGCCGGCAAGCTGGGCCAATATGGCGGCCTGGCCGCCCTGACCCGCCTGCTGTGGCCGAATGACGGCGCGGCAGTGCAGGATTGCCTGCAGCGGCTAGCGCTGGCCGACAAGCTATGGCAACGCTGTGATCAGTTGTCCGGTGGCCAACGCCAGCGGGTCGGCATTGCCCGCGTGCTGTATCAGCAGGCCGATCTGCTGCTGGCGGATGAGCCGGTGGCCGCGCTGGACCCCAGGCTGGCGGAAGACACCATCAGCCTGCTGGTGGCAGAAGCCCACGCACGCCAGGCCAGCCTGCTGGTCAGCCTGCATTCGGTGGAACTGGCGCTGGCCCATTTCCCGCGCATCATCGGGGTGCGTGACGGCCAGATCATGTTTGATCTGCCACGCGAGCAGGTTCATCCCGGTGTGGTAAGCGCGCTCTATGCCGGCGAAAGGCTGGCCGAGCCGGCAGCTACGCCACCGGCAGCCAGCGTCAGCCAGGGCTTGCGATGCTGACCCCCCATCCACGCGATCCGGCCCGGTGGCCGCGCTTGTTCACCCTGCTGCTGTGCCTGGCCTTGCTGGCACCCAGCTTCAGCCTGACCCAGTTCAATCCGGCCACGCTGGCCAATCCTGATAGCTGGCGCACCATGGCCGGTTTTGTCGCCGGCTTTTTCCCGCTATCCACCCAAGGCAGTTTTCTGCTGGATGTGGCACGCGAAACCATCACCACGCTGGCCAGTGCCACGGCAGGTATTGCCTTGGCAATGTTGCTGGGCGCGCCACTGGCGTTTGTCACCACACGGGCACTGGAGCGCCATGTGCTGGCGGGCGAATCGGCGCTGGCGGGTATCGAACTGCTCAAATCACTGCTACGCGGACTGATGGTGATCTTGCGCGGCATTCCGGAAATCGTCTGGGCACTGCTGTTTGTGCGGGCTGCGGGCCTGGGCAGCCTGCCGGCGGTGCTGGCCATCGGTCTGGCCTATGGCGGCATGCTGGGCAAGGTGTATGCCGAGATTCTGGAATCCCAGCCGCGCGAACTGGCTGGCGCACTGCATCTGCAAGGTGCCAGCCGCTGGCAGTGCCTGCTGTATGGCTTGTGGCCGCAAGCCCTGCCGGAGCTGGTGAGCTATAGCGTGTATCGCTGGGAGTGCGCCATCCGGGCATCCGCAGTGATGGGTTTTGTTGGTGCCGGTGGCGTCGGCCAGTTACTGGACACCAGCCTGAAAATGCTCAATGGCGGCGAGGTCAGCACCTTGCTGCTGGTTTTCCTGTTGCTGGTGAGCCTGAGCGAGGGCATCAGCCTGCTGTCGCGTCATGCACTGGAACACACGCGTGGCGGCCTCTACTTGCTATGTAGCGGCGTACTAGCGGTGCTGGCCAGCGTGCTGTGGCTGCTGCCGGGCTGGCGCGACAGCGGCTTTGATCTGTCCGCCATTGCACGCTTCAGCCATGACTTTTTCCCGCCGGATGGCAACATGCTGGCCGAGCTGGCCCATGGCACGCTGGAAACGCTGGCCATGTCGGCACTGGGTACGGTACTGGCTTTTGCTGTGGCGGCGATACTGGCGATGCCGGCTGCCGGGCGCTTTGGCAGTGCCGCCAAATGGGCTAGCCGTCTGCTGCTTAACCTGTTGCGCGGCGTACCTGATCTGCTGTGGGCTTCCGTCGCCGTGCTGGCTGTCGGGCTGGGGCCGGCCGCCGGGGTGCTGGCGCTGGCCTTGCACACTGCCGGCGTGCTGGGGCGGCTGTTTGCCGAGACGCTGGAAAATGCCGATCACGCGCCAGAACTGGCCCTGCGCCAGGCCGGGGCCAGCCGGGTGCTGGCTTTTGCCTACGGCCTGCTGCCGACGGTATTTAGCCAATGGGTGGCCTATACCCTGTACCGCTGGGAAAACAATATCCGCATTGCTACAGTGCTGGGCATTGTCGGGGCCGGCGGGCTGGGGCAGCAGCTTTATCTGGCCTTGTCTCTCTTCCAGCAGCACCGGGCTGCCAGCCTGATCATCGCCATGCTGCTACTGTCGTGGGCAGTGGAACAACTCAGCCGTGCCTGGCGACGGCAGATGGACTGAGCGCTGCGCCCGGCCCCACCTGCCTGTGCAAGGGCAGCCACTGTGCTGCCCTTGCTTATTCCATATCCTGATAAAAAATGCATTTTTAATCGTTTTACCTGCTGAGCCACTACACCTAGCATGGAGGCCATTCACAGCTGTACCTACCGGTACTGACTGTCATTGTCATCTCACTCCACAAGAGGCTTAGCCATGAAAACCCCTTCCCTGCTACTGGCGCTCACCCTGCTGGGCACTGCCGGCCATGCCCTGGCCGATCGCCTGGACGACATCAAGAAAGCCGGCGTACTGCGCGTGGCAGCCTTCGACAGCAACCCGCCGTTTGGCTTTCTGGATGCCAAGACCCACCAGATCAGCGGTCTGGACGTAGAAGTCGCCCAGGCCATTGCCAAGAAACTCCAGGTCAAGCTGGAGCTGGTGCCCACCAATCCGGCCAATCGCATTCCGCTGCTGGTGGCGGGCAAGGCCGACCTGGTGGCCGCCAACTTCACCGTCACCGATGAGCGCAAGAAGCAGGTGGACTTCAGCCTGCCCTACTTTGCTTCCGGTCAGCAGTTCATCGCTCGCAAAGGCAGCCTGAGCAAGCCGGAACAGCTGGCCGGCCTGCGCGTGGGCGTGGACAAGGGCACCACGCAGGAAATCTATCTGCGCGAGAAATACAGCAAGACCACGGTAGTGGCCTACGACGACACCCCGCTGGCCTTCACCGCACTGCGCAATGGCAATGTGCAGGCCATTTCGCAGGACGGCTCCAAGCTGGCGGCACTGCTGGCCAATGCCCCGGACAAGGCCAAGTACGAGCTGGCACCGTTTACCCTCACCCGCGAATACCAGGCCATCGGCCTGCCCAAGGGCGAGGCACGCCTGACCAAGGTAGTAAATGAAACGCTGCTGGAGCTGGAAAAATCCGGCCAAGCACGCAAGATCTATGACCGCTGGTTCGGCCCCAGCACCAAGGCACCGCTGCCGCGTGATTTCAAGATCGGCGACGCCGTCTGATTTCACCCGGACACGCCAACCGGCCTGCGCACCTGTCGCACAGGCCGGTTTTCTGCATTTTCATCCCCCTTACTAAAAAGACGGACTAATGACTCCACCCTCCTGGCTGGGACAAGGCTGGCTGGCACCGCATTATCTGGGCTGGCTGCTGCATGGTGCCGCCATGACTGCCGCACTGGCACTGTGTGTCAGTCTGGCAGCCACCCTGCTGGGCATCCTGCTGTGCGCAGCACAGGATAGCCGGCAACGCTGGCTGCGATGGCCTGCCCGTCTGTTTTGCAGCCTGCATCGCAACACGCCGCTGCTGGTGCAGGTCTTGCTATGGTATTTCGGGGCTGGCGGCTTGCTGCCGGATGCCGCCATGCAATGGCTGAACACCCCGCATCAATGGGCACTGCCACTGGGCTTCAGCCTGGGCTGGCCCTCTTTCGAATGGCTGGCCGCCTGGCTGGCGCTGTCGCTGTATTCGGCCTGTTTCATCAGCGCCGAACTGGCCGCCGGGCTAAATACCGTGGCCCGCGGGCAAAGGCTGGCGGCGCGCGCCCTGGGCATGACGGAGTGGCAGATCTTCCGCTACATCGTGCTGCCACAAGCGCTGCGGGTGATTCGCCAGCCGCTGCTGGGCCAGTACACCGCGGTGATCAAGAACACCTCGCTGACCATGGCCATTGGCGTGGCGGAGCTGTCCTATACCTCGCGTCAGGTGGAAAGCGAAACCCTGCTGGCCTTTCAAGCCTTTGCCGTGGCCACTGCGCTCTACCTGTTGCTGGTGATCGCCACCCAACTGGCCGGTAGCCGGCACGCCACCGAGGGCCATATCCGATGATGCTGACCTTGCTGCAAGACAATCTGGACTATCTGCTATGGGGTAATCTGGTGCATGGCCATCCGGGTGGACTGCTGCTCACCGTTGGCATCAGCCTGGCTGCCGGTGCGCTGGCCACGCTGGGCGGACTGGCCGGTGGCATTGCCCTCACCATGGGCGGCCCGCGCCTGAAGCGCAGCCTGACCATGCTGGTACAGGTGCTGCGTGCCATCCCGGTGCTGATGCTGATTTTCTGGTGCTACTTTTTGCTGCCCATCCTGTTTGGCATCGACATCCCCGGCGTACTGACGGTGATTGCCGCTCTGGCGCTGATCAACTCCGCCTATCTGAGCCAGTCGGTGCTGGCCGGGATTGAGGCCATAGGCAAGGGTCAATGGCTGGCTGGTGCGGCACTGGGCATGACGCGCTGGCAGACGCTGCGTTACGTCATCCTGCCGCCGGCCTTGCGCCATATGCTGCCCTCCTTCGTCAACCAGTGGATCACCCTGCTGAAAGACAGCTCGCTGGCGTATGTGGTTGGTGTGGCCGAATTCACCTTTGTCGCCACCCAGATCAACAACCGCGAGCAGGTTTACCCCTTGCAGATATTCGGCATTGTCGCCCTTGCCTACCTGCTGCTGTGCGCCACGCTGGAATGGACCGGACGCCGGCTGATGGCAGCTGAGCCCTGATTTGCATGGTTTTACCTGCTGTCTGGCATTTCCCCCATAGCCCCGGTCATACAATCGGTACAGACACACCGGCTACGTAAAGCAGAGACCCCTGCACATTTTCCCGACTTGCATGCGCCGCGGTACCGGCTGCGGCGCGATGCCACGCCATCGGCTACACTGCAAAGGGCTTCATGCCGCACCTTTGCAAGGGGACACACATGCACGTCAAGGTTCTGGGATCATCATCCGGCTATGGCCAGGCGATGCGCACCACCTGTTTTCTGGTGGACGCCAACTGCCTGCTCGATTGTGGCAGCGGCATTGTCGATCTCGACACGCAAGCCCTATTGCAAATCGAAACGGTCTTGCTCACGCACAGTCATCTGGATCACTGCAGCGGCCTGCCGCTGCTGGCCGATACCCATATCAGCCACGGCGGACGCGGCGTGGATGTGTATACCCAGCAGGAAACCATCGATGCGCTGAAACAGCAGATGTTTGGCAGCCAGCAATGGCCGGACTACACCAAGGCAGCGCCGGGCAATGTGCCTTGGCTACGACTGCATGCAGTGGAAGTGGGAGATGCGGTTTCCTTGCCGGACGGTATTGCTACCGCCTTGCCAGCAGAACACAACGTGCCGGCTGTCGGCTGGCTGCTGGAAGGCCCGTGGCGGGCGCTGGCCTTTACCGGAGATTCCGGCCCCTGCCTGGCGTTCTGGCACTGGATCAGCCATGTGCCGTCGCTGACCGATGTCATCTGCGAACTGAGCTATCTCAATGAAAACTCCGCCAAGGCCATGGTGGATGGACACATGTCGCCGGCCCTGCTGATTCCCCTGCTGGAAATCCTGCCGCCCAATGTCCATGTCTGGATCACCCATACCGACAACAGGCAGCGTACACAGATACTGGAGCAGGTTCGCAAGGAGCTGCCATCGCTGCTGCACTTGCATCCGCTGGAACAAGGCATCAGCATCGAGCTGTAAAACAGTCAGCCTTACTCGCCACGACCGTAAATACGGTTCAGCGGAGCCATGATACGGGCCAGACTGCCGTTACGCCGGGTTTGCTCAAAACCCTCGCGCACTTTCTGCACCAGTGCATCGCTGGTATCGCGGTTGAAGACCATGTACAGCGCAGACTCCAGCTCACCCAGCACATACACCGGCTCGATGCCGCTACAGTCCAGACCATGCGGTGCACATTTCGCCAGGCCCAGCGGTACCAGGTCGATGCGCCCGGCCTGCAGCATGGGCAGCAACAAGTCGCTGGAACTCACCACCATCAGCGGCTTGCCGCCAACATCACTGAAACCCTTGCGCCGCAGGTATTCCTCGCGGAAGTCCATATTCACTACGCCAATACGATAGCGGCGGGCATCATCCAGGCTGTGTACCACCACATCGCTGCGACCCTTCTTGCGGAACAGCGCAATGCGGTTGGCCACCAGCGGGCCTATCCATTTGAACTTGTCTTCCCGCTCCGCGGTCCTGGCAATGGGAAACATCAGGGTTCCCGGTTTGCTCAGTGTGGTGGTGTAGATACGCGCCCAGGGTTGGATATCAATCTGGTGCGGCACACGGGCAGCATCCAGAGCTGCCCGCACGGCCTCGGCGCAATAGCCCTGAATGTTGCCATCCTGCCGATAGGAGAAAGGCACGTTTTCCTCAGCCAGCACCGGTAACACCGCGGCCAAAACGGCATGGCATGCCATCGCCAGACCGCAGCCTGCGGCCAGCCTCCGAATCCTGATACCCATCATCGCTTCATGTCACGGCTCTGCACCGTTGCTGTGTAAATGAAGATGCCGGCCTGAGGACCGGCAGCTGTAATGACGTGAGTATAAGTGTTTCTACCAAAGGCGGATACTCATTCCGTCAGTCGGTGCCCACCACATCAAAACCGGCATCTTCCACCGCTGCCGCCAGTTCCTCCGGAGACACGGTTGCGGCATCGTAAACAATGCTGGCGGCCTTGTCCTGCAGGTTGACTTCGGCACTGCTGACACCGGCCATGGTGGAGAGCACCTTGGTAATGCTGTTGGCGCAGCCACCGCAGGTCATGCCTTCGATTTTCAGTTTCAGTTCACTCATGATGTTTCCTTTGCGTTTATTTCCAACGGCGCAGCAATAATGAGTTGCTGACTACCGACACCGAACTCATGGCCATGGCAGCCCCGGCCAGCACCGGATTCAGCATGCCAAGCGCCGCCAGCGGAATACCCAGCACGTTATAGATAAAGGCAAAAAACAGGTTTTGCCGGATTTTCCCCAGCGTGGCGCGTGACAGGCGGATGGCATCGGCTACATGCAGAATATCGCCCTGCATCAGGGTGATGTCAGCCGTTTCAATCGCCACATCCGAACCAGCACCCATGGCAAAGCTGACATCGGCCGCCGCCAGCGCCGGTGCATCATTGACGCCATCGCCCAGCATGGCCACCTTGCGGCCAGCCGCCTGCAACTGCACCACAGCCTCAGCCTTATCCTGCGGCCGCAGTCCGGCCCGATAATCGGTAATGCCGGCCTCGCTGGCAATGGCTGCCGCGGTAGAGGGATTGTCGCCGGTCAGCATGATGACTTGCACCCCCATCTGCTGCAAGGTCTTTACTGCACTCACAGCTCCTGGCCGCAAGGTATCGGCAATCGCCAACAGGCCCAGCAGCCGGGTATCGTCAGCCAGTGCAATCATGCTTTGCCCTGGCAGTGGCCATCCCGCCGGCAAGGCGGCGTTACTGGCCCAGTCAGGCCGCCCCACACGCAGGCTGCCGTAACCATCGATACTGGCAGTAACGCCCTGACCAACCTCGGCCTGAAAAGCTTGCAAGGGTAGCAAGGCAAGGCCACGCTCTGCGGCCTGCTGCAAGATAGCATGTGCCAGCGGATGCTCGGATCCACTTTCCACGCTGGCCGCCAGTTGCAGCACGCGGTTTTCATCCCCATCTGCCGCCCAGATGGTGGTGACCACCGGCCTGCCCTCGGTCAGCGTACCGGTTTTATCCACCACCAAGGTATTGATACGCCCGGCAGTTTCCAGTGCCGCCGCATTGCGGAACAGCACGCCGCGTCCGGCCCCCTTGCCTACGCCCATCATGATGGCTGTAGGTGTGGCCAGGCCGAGTGCACACGGGCAGGCAATCACCAGCACGGCCACTGCACGGATCAAGGCCTGGCTCCAGTCGCCCAGCCACCAGCCATTGAACAACAGGGTAAGCAGGGCGATTGTGGCCACCACCGGGACGAACACACCGGCAATCTGGTCGGCCAGGCGCTGGATCGGCGCTTTCGAACCCTGTGCCAGCCCCACCAGCCGGATGATCTCGGCCAGCTGGGTCTGGCTGCCCACGCTGCCGGCACGCACCTTGAGCATGCCCTGCTGGTTGCGCGTGGCGGCATACACTTTGTCGCCGATGGTTTTGCTGATCGGCAGGCTTTCACCGGTGAGCATGCTTTCGTCGATGGCTGCTTGTCCTTCCACCACAACGCCATCCACCGGCAGGCTTTCTCCATGACGTACCACCACCACATCGCCTACCTGCAATTGCTCGACGGCAATATCCTGCAGCTGGCCATCACGCTCGATACGGGCATGGCGTGGTGCCAGCCGGATCAGGCTGGCAATGGCACCTGATGTCTTGCCGCGCGCGCGCGCCTCCAGCAGCTTGCCCAGCAACACCAGCGTAATGACTGCCGCACTGGCTTCAAAATACACATGCTGTTGCTGCCAACCGCTCAGGGTAACCACGGTGGAAAGCAACCAGGCCATGCTGGTACCCAGTGCCACCAGTACATCCATATTGGCACCGCCACTTCTGAGTGCATGCCATGCACCGCGATAAAAGCGCCAGCCGATGATGAACTGCACCGGGGTGGCCAGCGCCAGTTGCAGGCTACGCGGCAGCATCAGTTGATGCCAACCAAACAACATGGCCAGCATTTCCAGCAGGAAAGGCAGGGTAAGCAGCAGCGCCAAGCCAAACCAGCCCAGTTCGCGGCGATACTGCCGGGCATGCTGCTGTTGCAGATCTTCGCTCCCGGCGTCCTCATGCAGCGTGGCGCTAAAACCGGCCTTGCGCACAGCATGCAGCGCATCGGCAATGGGCAATATGCCGGCGGCAAACTGCAGCTGAGCCGCGCTGGTGGCAAAGTTTACCTGTGCGTTGACCCCCGGCAGCTTGTTAAGCACTTTCTCCAACCGTACCGCACAAGCAGCGCAAGTCATGCCACTGATATCCAGCTGCAACTGTTGCTGTGGCACGCTGAAACCAGCCTTGACGATGGCATCCTGTACTTGCTGCAGGCTGCTGCGTCCAGGCTGATAGTGAATCTGGGCCTGCTCACTGGCAAAACTGACGCTGGCACTGACGCCATCGAGCTTGCCCAATACCTTTTCCAGCCTGGCAGCACAAGCCGCGCAATGCATGCCGGCAATCGGCAGGGTGATCACGGTTTCGGTCATGATGGACTCCTTGGCTGCAGTATATACCCCCAAGGGGTATATGAAAACCACCATGACACAGCTTTGGCGCATACAAAAAAACCGCAGGGCCTGCGCCTCTGCGGTTGATCGGCAAGACCGGAAGAATCAGATCCAGTTACGGCGGGAAAACAGCCAGATCAAGCCAACGGCAATCGCCGCCATCAGTCCCAGCACAGCAAAATAGCCGTAGTGCCAATGCAGTTCCGGCATGTTTTCAAAGTTCATGCCGTAAATACCGGCTATCAGCGTGAGTGGCATGAAGATCATGCTGAACACGGTCAGCACTCTCATCTGCAGATTAAGCCGGTGCGACTGGGTGGAAAGGTAGAGATCCAGCATGTCCGCTACCATTTCGCGCGACATTTCCAGTGATTCGATGACATGCATGGTGTGGTCATAAGCATCACGCAGATAGACCTGGGTATCAGGCTGGATCAGCCGGTACTCGCCGCGCATCAGGGTGAGCAGGATTTCACGCAGCGGCAAAATCGAACGCCGCAGTTTCAGGCAGTCGTGCTTCAGGCGCTGCACCTTGTGCAATACGCCCTGCTCGCGCCCATGCAGCAACATCTGGTCGGTGCGCTCCACATGCTCGGTAAACTGGCTGAGCACACCGAAGTAGTCATCAATGATGGCATCGATCAGGCCATAGGCCAGGTAATCCGCACCTTTACTGCGCAAAGAACCGCGACTGCTGCGCAGACGCTCGCGCACGGCTTCAAACACTCCTGTGGGCTTCTCCTGGAAGGAAAGCACGAAATCCTTGCCGATCACCAGATACATCTGGCTGTAGCGCAGACGCCCACCGTTGGGAGGAAAGTCGAACACCCGCGTGGCAATGAACAGATAGTCGCCGTAGTCTTCCAGCTTGGGCCGTTGCCGGTTATTGAGAATGTCCTCCTGCACCAGCGGGTGCAGGCCGAAACGCTCGCCAATGGCCTGCATCACGCCAGCATCGTGCAGGCCATATACATTCAGCCAGCGCACTGGCTGACTAGACTGGTGGGCCAGCCCTGCGGCCACCGACTCAAACCGGGTTTCGCACAGCTCCTGTGGGCCGAATTCCAGCAGGGTGATGCTGCTGGCCTCCACTTTGGCGTCCCCGACAGGCAGTAGGGTTCCTGGCGGTTCGCCCAGCGTGGGCACCCGCTGCTTTACCTTGGCATGGCGCATGGTCAGATCTGGCTGATATCAAGCTCGAAACCGACATTCTTCCACTGCAGCACTTCCTGACGGAAGGCGCTGGCTGTCAAGGGATTGTCATTCAGCCAATTCTTACTCACGGTGAGTACAAAACCCTTGGCTGCCGACTTGAGATCCAGCAAGTCAGATAGCGGAATCGCATGGCGGCTGCGATAAAACAGTACCGCCAGCCGCAATGCCACAACCGCCTGCCACAGCACCGGGTCGTGCACCACTTGCTGCATCTTGCCCATGTCACCACGATGACCCAGCACGATGGTGGCCAGCATGGCCTGTTCGCGCTTGGAAAAACCCGGCATGTCTGCATTCTGCAGAATATAGGCCGAGTGCTTGTGATACGCAGTATGAGCAATGGTCAGGCCAATTTCATGCAGGCGTGCCGCCCACACCAGGCGCTTGAGCATGTCCTGATCAATATCTTCACCCGCTACCATGCGGTACAGGCGTTCGGCCAGTTGCTGCACGCGCTCGCTCTGTTGCACGTCCACGTGGTAGCGACGCTTGAACAATTGCACCGTGCTTTCGCGCATGTCCTTTTCACGCTGGCGGCCCAGCAGGTCGTACAGCACGCCATCGCGCAGCGCACCTTCGGCCACCGTCATCTTGCTGACGCCAAGTTCTTCGAAGATGGCAATCATGATGGCCAGGCCACCCGGCAGCACAGGCAGCCGGTCCACCTTCAGACCATTGAGGCTGACATTTTTCAGGTTTTCCCGTCTGATCAGCTCCGCGCGCAACTGCAGCATGCCTTCCAGTGTGATATCGGATGCCGACCAGTCGTTGATTTCCAGAATATCGCGCAGGGAACGTGCCGTACCGGAAGTTCCGACTGCCAGTTGCCATTCTTCCGGGCGGTACTCGCTGGAAATACGCTGGATTTCATTGCGGGCGGCCAGCGTGGCATCAGCAAAATTGCTACGGCTGAGTTTGCCGTCGGCAAAGTAGCGCAGGCTGAAGCTGACGCAGCCAAGCGGCAGGCTTTCCGTTACATGCGCCTTGAACTGGCTGCCGATGACAAACTCGGTGGAGCCGCCGCCGATATCCACCACCAGACGTCTTTCCTTGGTGGCCGGCAGCGAATGCGCGGCACCGATATATACCAGCCGCGCTTCTTCGCGGCCAGCGATGATTTCGATAGGAAACCCCAGCAGAGCCTCGGCCCGCTGGATGAATTCAGCCGAGTTTTTTGCCACCCTCAAGGTATTGGTGCCAACGATCCGAACCTGGGCCTGGCTGAAGCCACGCAGACGCTCACCAAAGCGCGCCATGCAAGCCAGGGCTTTTTCCTGGGTAAGTTCGTCCAGATATTTGTCGGCAGTCAGGCCGGCACCCAGGCGGACGGTTTCTTTCATTGCATCCAGCGGGTATAGCTGGTCTTCGACAACGCGGGAGACTTGCAGACGGAATGTATTGGATCCCAGGTCAACGGTGGCCAGGACATCCGGGGTAGGCAGGGTGGAGGTCAAAGGCAAGCCTTTTCCAATATGGTTTGCTGCGGAGTCAGGGCGGACGGCTGGGTCAGGGCGCTGCTCCGCCATGGATTGTTCAATAAAAAATGGCAGTAACACCCGGGATGTTACCGCCATTTATGCCATTTCGTCATTGCGCTTGATCAGCCGCCCAGCGTTTCCCGCTTGATGGTTTCCAGCGAGGTATGGCGGATATCTTTACCCTTGACCAGATACACCACGTATTCAGAGATGTTTTTGGCATGGTCACCGATACGCTCGATAGCCTTGGAAATGAACAGGGTATCGATAGACATGCTGATGGTGCGCGGATCTTCCATCATGAAGGTGATCAACTGGCGCAGTTCGGCGGCGAAGTCATCATCCAGCCGCATGTCTTCTTCCGCCAGTTCCAGCGCTGCAGTGGCATCCAGCCGGGCAAACGCATCCAGTGCACGGCGCAGCATGGCCAGCGCCACTTCCGCCATCTTGCGGATTTCACGGAAGCGCGGCATCTGGTAACGCTCGGACTGATAAATGGTTTTACCCATGCGGGCGATCTTCTGCGCTTCGTCGCCGATGCGCTCCAGATCGGTAATGGTCTTGATCACGGTAATGATGATGCGCAGGTCGCTGGCGGCCGGCTGGCGGCGGGCGATAATGTGCTGGCAATCGTCATCGATGGTCACTTCCATGGAGTTGACCAGCGCGTCTTCGGCAATCACCTTGTCAAACTTGACGATGTCACCGGACATGAGGGCATCGATAGCAGACAGGATCTGTTGTTCTACCAGGCCACCCATTTGCAGTACGCGGGTGCGGATGGTTTCCAGTTCCATGTCGAACTGCTTGGAGATGTGTTCTGCCATGTCTGCCTCTTGAACGAATCCGGAATTCAGGTAAAGGGGAATGATAAGCCGGCCAGATGACAGGCTGATGACATTTAATCAAAACGGGCCTGTCGTGACAGGCCCGCTTGCTGCTGGAAAACGGCTTAGCGGATGACTTCCACGCCGCTCTGGCGACCCAGTACCAGAATGTCGGCACGACGGCGGGCAAACAGGCCGCAGGTTACGACACCCGCGATGTGGTTGATGGTTTCTTCCAACTCCACCGGCGTGTTGATGGTCAGGCCATGCACATCCAGGATGAGGTTGCCGTTATCGGTTACCACGCCCTGACGCAGCTCTGGATGGCCACCCAGTGCCACCAGCTGACGTGCTACCGAACTACGCGCCATCGGGATCACCTCAATCGGCAGCGGGAATGCGCCCAGCTTCAGCACATACTTGCTCTCGTCGGCAATGCAGACAAACTGTTCGGCCACGCTGGCAACAATCTTTTCGCGCGTCAGCGCAGCGCCACCGCCCTTGATCATGTGCAGGTGATGGTTGATTTCATCCGCGCCATCGATATACACCTCCAGCTTTTCCACTTCATTCAGCTCAAACACCGGAATATGGTGGGCTTTCAGACGAGCAGTGGAGGCTTCGGAACTGGATACGGCGCCCTTGATGCGGCCCTTGATGGCGGCCAGCTCTTCAATGAAGAGATTGACCGTGCTGCCAGTGCCCACACAGATGATGCAGTCGTCCGGCACGAATTCCAGCGCCTGTTTGGCGACAGCCAGCTTGAGTTGGTCTTGGGTCAGCATGTTGATACCTCCAGCAGTGAGTTCGATTGCACATCCAGCTGCCGATTATCCCACATCGGCTGGCATCTGTCGGGCGAAACGGTATCAGGACAAGGGCATCAGCAGACAGATGGCCTGCGCCTCGATCGCCTCACAGCGCCCCAGATAACCCAGCGTTTCATTGGTTTTGCCCTTCACATTGACCGCACTTTGCGCAACCTCCAGATCGGCGGCAATACAGGCGCACATCGCAGCAATATACGGTGCCAGTTTGGGACGCTGTGCAATCAGCGTAGCATCCACATTTACCACCTGCCAGCCTGCAGCACGGACACGGGCGACTGCCTCACGCAACAGAACGCGGCTATCCGCCCCCTTGAAACCTGCGTCAGTATCCGGGAAATGCCGACCGATATCCCCCAGCGCCGCCGCGCCAAGTACTGCATCGGTGATGGCATGCAGCAGGGCATCGGCGTCGGAGTGGCCCAGCAGGCCATGGCTGTGCGGAATCGTCACCCCGCCCAGAATCAGCGGGCGGCCTTCCACCAGTTGGTGCACATCGTAACCTTGTCCAACTCGAAACATGGAATTCAATCCTTTCGTGAAGCCAGAATCGCCCGGGCCAGTGCCAGGTCGCGCGGGTAGGTCACTTTGAAGTTCTGGGCATCGCCTTCCACCAACCGTGGCTTGTGACCATGCTGCTCGATGGCTGCGGCCTCATCAGTCACCTCCTCCGCCATGCTGCTGGCCAAGGCCTGGCCGAGCAAACCTGCACGGAACATCTGCGGCGTCTGCGCCAGCCACAGGCCCTGACGCGGCACGGTGGAACTGATGCGCCCTTCGGCATCCGCACGCTTGACCGTATCCGGTACCGGCAAGGCCAGCAGGCCGCCCACCGGGTCATCGGCCAGCGTTGCAATCAGGCGCTCTACCGCCGCGACCGACAGGCAGCAGCGCGCGGCATCGTGTACCAGCACCCAGTCTTCGGCACGGGCAGCCATGACTTCCAACCCGTTGCGCACGCTTTCGGCGCGACTGGCACCACCCACCCGATGCACACACAGCTTGGGCAGATCCCAGTCAAAGTCATCAAACCATTCATCACCCGGCGACAGCACCAGCACGACTTCGCTGATGGCCTCCACCTGGCTGAGTGCCTGCAAGGTGTGCCACATCAAGGGACGGCCATTCAGTTGCAGGTACTGCTTGGGGCTGGGGCCGCCAAAGCGGCTGCCGGAGCCCGCTGCCGGCACCAGGGCCAGATAGCGGTTCATGTGGCATCTCCTGCAACCGGAGTTTCCAGCGTATGCCACAGACAGCTGCCCTTCACCGCCTTGTCCAGCTCACCGAGATAGCCCTGATGTGCAGCCAGCTCTTCCGCGCTGGCACGCTTGACCAATAGCGGCTTGCGCTCGAACTGGATGTCACCACCCTGGTTGTTGCCGGCATCCACGTCAATATCCATCACCAGGCTTTCCTGGCCACGGGTCATCCACAGATACACTTCGGACAGCAGCTCGCAGTCGATCAGCGCACCGTGCAGGGTACGGTTGGAGCGGTCGATGTCAAAGCGGTCACACAGGGCATCCAGGCTGTTGCGCTTGCCGGGAAACTGGTCACGGGCCATGGCCAGGGTATCGGTAACCTGGCCAGCCAGTTGTTTGATCTTCGGCAGCCCCAGCCGGTCGAACTCGGCATTGAGGAATTTGACGTCAAATGGTGCGTTGTGAATGATCAGTTCGGCATCGCGCATGAAGTCGGCCATCTGCGCGGCCACCTGGGCAAAGCGCGGCTTGCCTTCCAGCGATGCCAGCGAAATACCGTGCACCCGCTCGGCATCCGGGTCGATATCACGTTCCGGATGGATGTAAAGGTGCAGATGCTTGCCGGTCAGCTTGCGGTTGATCATTTCCAGACCGGCAAATTCGATGATGCGATGGCCCTGATCCGGATCGAGGCCGGTGGTTTCAGTATCGAGAATAATCTGTCTCATGCTGCTGCTTTCTGGCTGGCCGGCGTGAACCGGCCACAATCAATAAGGAGGCAAAACTTTTACAGGGTCTCAACGCCACGGTTGGCCAATTGGTCGGCCCGCTCGTTGAATTCATGGCCGGCATGGCCCTTTACCCAACGCCAGTCCACATGGGTATGGCGGTTACGCTCGGCATCCAGCATCTGCCACAGGTCAGCATTTTTTACCGGTTCCTTGGCCGCGGTCTTCCAGCCACGGGCTTTCCAGCCGTGAATCCACTCGGAAATGCCCTTCTGAACATATTGCGAGTCGGTGTAGACCACCACATGGCAGGGTCGGTTCAGTGCCGCCAGGCCACGAATCACCGCCAACAGCTCCATGCGATTGTTGGTGGTGCCGCGCTCGCCGCCAAACAGCTCTTTTTCCTTGCCCTTGAAGCGCAGCAACACGCCCCAGCCGCCGGGGCCGGGATTGCCCTTGCAGGCACCATCGGTATAAATCTCGACACAATCTTCTGTTGTCATGTTTCTCTTGTTCTGTTGTCCCGGCCCGACACGGGCCGGGCTGATTCAATCTTGCCGGCCTGGCACCTGACGGTGGCTGGACGGCGTTTGTCTATGGCTGGGGTGACGTTCGTTCCCTCCGGCCACAACCAGTCCCTTGGACGGCTTGGCCGTTTTCCAGGTCGGGGTGATCAGGCGCATGCCACGCTGACGCTTGACCGCTTCGATACCGTAGACACCCGCCGCCAGCGGCCACCATCTATCGCCGGCACGCTCCAGAAAGCCAAAACGCTCCAGCCACCCCTGCTGCGACAGTGGCGGCGCATAGGCCATGAAACAGCAGGCCACCGGTTCCAGATCCAACAATTTCAGCCAGTCGCGAATACGGATCAAGGGGAAAAAATTGCCACGCCACGGGGTATCTGCCCGACCCTGGATCAGGCGTCGCACTCCCCATAGCGATACCGGATTAAAGCCGGTTATCAGCAAGCGGCCTTCCGGCACCAGCACCCGTTCCACCTCACGCAGAACCTGATGCGGCTCGGTGGTAAAATCCAGCAGATGAGGCATGACCAGCAAATCCAGACTGCGTGATTCAAACGGCATTTGTGCCGGGTGGCAGATGATTTGCGCCTTGCCGCCTTCAGCTGCCCGGCACTGCCAGGGAATGCGGTTGGCAGTCAGGAAGTCCACTTCGGGCAGGCCCATCTGTACAGCATGAAAACCGAAAATATCGGCGACCGCCCGATCGAAAAATGCCTGTTCACACTGCAGCAGGTAATGTCCCAGCTCGGTCGTGGTCAGCCACGTGGAAAACGCTTGCATCATTGAAGGAGTCCGATCCGACCATGTTTACCGTTACCCCCGTTCGGGCATTTGCCGACAATTATATCTGGGTTTTGCAACAGGGCACCGGTGCACTTGCAGTTGACCCTGGCGAGGCGGCACCGCTGATTGCGTTTCTGGATCAACGCGGGCTGGCATTGCAAATCATACTCATCACCCACCATCATGCTGACCATTGCGGTGGTCTGGCCGAACTGTTGCAACGCTGGCCACAGGCGCAGGTTTACGGACCGCCAGGCATTGCCGGCGTCAATCAGCCGGTGATGGAAGGGGCAAGCGTGCACTGGCACGACTATGCATTTGATGTCCTGGCGCTACCCGGTCACACCCTGGATCATCTGGGCTACTACGGACACGGCCAGCTGTTTTGCGGCGACACCTTGTTTGGTGCAGGCTGTGGCAGGCTGTTTGAAGGCAGCCCGGCCCAGATGCTGGCCTCACTGGACAAACTGGCAGCACTGCCGGATACCACACGTTTCTATCCGGCACATGAATACACCTTGTCCAACCTCAAATTTGCCT
Source organism: Aquitalea sp. (assembly GCF_030150775.1). Lineage (NCBI taxonomy): Bacteria > Pseudomonadati > Pseudomonadota > Betaproteobacteria > Neisseriales > Chromobacteriaceae > Aquitalea > Aquitalea sp. The sequence continues at coordinate 40,205 of NZ_JASLFG010000018.1, read as the reverse complement.
TGGCCGTAGAGCCGGACAATGACGAAATCCAGCTGCGGCAGTTGCTGGATCAAAAGCAGATTGCCATGGGGCTGCCTACCCTGCCGACCGAGCTGGGACTGGAGAAAACCACCAATCCCTTCATGCGTAGCGACATTGCCAGCGTGCAGTACACAGCCAGCCGCCATACCGGGCAACACTTGTCCCAGCGCGTGGAGGTGTTTACCGTGTTGCGCGAATGGAAAAACAATTTTCGCTGACATGCATTACGGGTAGATCATTCTTGCCAAAAGGCTGACTGGTGCAATCAATTATCCGGAACGACGTATTCACGCAAAGCTCATGAAATGATTTGTCTTTTTTCATTGACACACCATGGGGTGGTGTTTAGCATCGGCCCAGATCAGAAATCCGGGCTGGCCAAATGAAAAGAATCACCCCATTGGCACTTTCGTTGTCATTTGCATTTTCCTTGCCGTTGCTGGCACATGCCGATTCCGGTGCTTTTCGACAGTCGGTAGGGGTAGATGAAGCCCAGGCGGCTGGCCTGGACATGATGCTGCTCAACTCCAGTCTGCTGCGTAATGGCGACAACGTCTGGGAACGCGCACGTGAAGGTTTCCAGTTGCCGGAAGTCAATGCCGACATCGTACGCAAGCAGGAACGCTTGTACAGCAGCAAGCCCGAATACTTCAAACGCATTCTTGACCGCAGCCATAAATACCTGTTCCACATCATGAATGAAGTGGAACGTCGCGGCATGCCAACTGAAATTGCCTTCCTGCCCATCGTGGAAAGTGCATTTGTTCCTACTGCCAACTCGCCGGTAGGCGCTGCCGGCCTGTGGCAGTTCATGCCCGCCACCGGTCGCCATTACGGCTTGGAACAAACCTGGTGGTATGACGGTCGTCGCGACATCATGGAAGCCACCCGCGCCGCCCTGGACTATCTGCAGAATCTGTACGCACAGTTTGGCGATTGGAATCTGGCCCTTGCCGCGTATAACTGGGGCGAAGGCAATCTGGCACGCGCCATTTCCCGCGCCCAGGCTGCCGGGCTGGAACCCACCTACGAAAATATCCGGATGCCGAATGAAACCCGCAATTACGCGCCCAAGCTGATTGCCGTTCGCAACATCCTCAGCCAGCCGGAAAAGTATGGTATCCGGCTGGACAAATTCCCGAACAAGCCTTACTTCATTGCTGTCTCTACTGGCCGCCACATGGATATCGACGTGGCCGCCAAGATGGCTGGTATGTCGGTTGCCGAATTCAAGGAACTCAATCCGGCCTTCAACCTGCCGGTCTATGCCCACAAGCCGGGCCGCCAGATGCTGATTCCGCTGGCCAAGGCCGACAAGTTTGATTACAACCTGTCGCACTGGGACAAGCCGCTGCTAAGCTGGCAGGTCTACACCCCGTCGGCGGATGAAAACATCGCCAGCGTGGCCGAACGCTATGGCATGAGCTCGGCAGAACTGCAAAACGTCAACAAGCTGGGCTCCCGCAGCCTGACAGCAGGTCGCCCGGTACTGGTAGCACTGCGCGGCAAGGGCGATGGTGCCACTCCGCTTGATGGCACAGACAGCAACCTCACCGCCAGTGACAGCCTGATTGCCAGCGCCAAGCCACAGACTGCAGCAACGATGACGGCACAGCTCAAGGCTCCGGCAGCTCCGGTCGTGACCACAGCTTTGCCAGTCAACAGCCAGGCTCTGGTCGCAACAATTCGGCCAGCAACAACCAGCGCAGCAATGACACCGCCGCCGACTGAGCAAGTCGTAGCACTAGCGACAACAGCTGCTGCTACCAGCACGACCACCATCAGCCCGGCAGCCACTACGCTCAGCACGCCACAGACCATCCTGGCCGATAGCGAGGCCACCCCATCTGGAAAACCAGTCAGCAAGCCGGTAGTACTGGCCAAGGCTGAAGCACCCAGCCTGCCATCCAGCACCACCCCGCCACCCAAACCGCTGGAAGCCCGTCTTGCCAGTGTCAATCCGGCGGCCACCCAGCATACCGTGGTCAGTGGCGATACCCTGTTCAATATCTCGCGTCGTTACAACGTGAGCGTGGCTGATCTCAAGTCCTACAACAACCTGAGTGACAGCACGGTAAAACTGGGCCAGACCATCCGCGTCAAACCCAATCCGCTGGCCAGCAACACCATGCTGGCTGAGGCTGTGCCGGCCCCATCCGCGCAGGATGAGGCCCTGGTCAAGGTCAGCAGTGGCCCGACTGCCTCCACCGGAGCCGTTCCGGCTGAATACGTGGTGCAGCGTGGCGATACCGTCTACAGCATTGCCCGCCGCTTTGGTGTTAACCATGCTGACATCCAGCGCTGGAACGATGCCAATCAGCTGACCCGCCTGCAGCCAGGCCAGCGCGTACGCATTGAGACACAGGGCCTGTAATTTCCCTTGCCCTGCAAATGAAAAAACCCGCTGGTGCGGGTTTTTTCTTGTCTGCGAGCAAACTTCCTGGCGCTCACTCGGGTGCACGACTATCCAGCAAAATGGTCACAGGCCCGTCGTTGACCAGACTCACCTGCATGTCGGCACCAAACACCCCGGTTGGCACCGCCTTGCCGAGCACCAGTGCCATGCTGGCAACAAACTGCTCGAACAGCGGGCGGGAGATATCACCGCGCGCGGCGCGGCTATACGAAGGACGATTACCCTTGCGCGTAGAGGCAAACAGGGTGAACTGGCTGACCGCCAGTACCTCGCCACCACACTCCAGCAGTGAGCGGTTCATTATCCCGGCATCATCGTTGAAGATGCGCAGCTGGCTGATCTTGCGCACCAGCCAGTCGATATCCTGCTGCGTATCCACCTCCTCCACGCCCACCAGCAACAGCAAGCCGGCAGCAATCTGCCCGCATATTTCACCCGCCACACTCACCTTTGCTTCACTCACCCGTTGAACAACCACCCGCATGCCCGCATCTCCAGTAATCAATCCAGCATTCTAACCGCGCGATCCGCAGGATGAACATTCCGGCCACAGTCATCACGGCTCCGCTACAATTCACCCCATTCTGCTGCAAGGACACGCCCCATGTTGATGGTACTTTCCCCAGCCAAAACGCTGGATTACACCACACCGCCGCACACCAAGCGCTACACCGAACCCGACTTCCTGGCCGAAAGCCAGCAGCTCATCAGCGTGCTGCGCGAGAAAAGCCCGGCCGACATTGCCCGGCTGATGAGCATCAGCGATGCGCTGGCCACGCTGAATGTGGGCCGCTACCACGACTGGAACCCAAGCTTCACGCCGGACAATGCCAAACAGGCCGTGCTGGCATTCATGGGCGATGTCTACGAGGGCCTGGATGCCGCCAGCCTGAACGATGACCAGTTGGACTACCTGCAGCAGCATCTGCGCATTCTGTCCGGTCTGTATGGCCTGCTGCGCCCGCTGGATCTGATGCAGCCCTACCGCCTGGAGATGGGAACCAAACTGGCCAATCCACGCGGAGCCAACCTGTATGCATTCTGGGGCGAGCGCATCTCCGATGCACTGAACACACTGCTGGATGCCACCGATAATCCGGTACTCATCAATCTGGCATCAGACGAATACTTCAAATCGGTCAAACCAGCCAAACTGCATGGCCGGCTGATCACCCCCGTATTCCAGGACTACAAGAATGGTCAGTACAAGATCATCAGCTTTTATGCCAAGCAGGCACGCGGCCTGATGGCACGCTGGGCAGCACTGCATCGCGTAGACACCCCGGAAGCACTGCAGGATTTCCAGTTGGGAGGCTATCGCTTTGACAGCAGCGAATCAGACAGCCAACGCTGGGTATTCCGGCGTCGCCACGACTGAGCAGCCCGCTAGCTACACCTTGTTATCCAGCAGCCGGTCTTGCTCGAAAGCCGCCGCATTGGCCAGCGTGGTTTCAGCGATATTGTCCAGCGCCTCGCGCGTCAAAAATCCCTGATGTGCTGTCACCAGCACATTGGGGAAGGTGAGTAGGCGGGCTAGTTGGTCATCCTGCAAGCCAACCTCGGAGTGGTTCTCAAAGAACACACCCTCTTCCATCTCGTATACATCCAGCCCGACACCAGCCAGCCGCCCATCCTTCAGTGCCGCAATCAGCGCGCCAGTCTCCACCAGGCCACCACGGCTGGTATTGATCAGGACCGCGCCGGCCTTCATGCCGGCCAGCGACTCAGCGTTGATCATGTGCTGGGTTTCCGCTGTCAGCGGCAAATGCAGGCTGACCACGTCACACTCGGCCAGCAAACGTGGCAGGGTGACATATTCAAAGCCCAGCTTCTCATCCAGCCCGGCCTGCGGGAATACATCAAATGCCAGAACCCGCATGCCAAAGCCTTTGGCAATGGAAATGGTAGCCTGGCCAATGCGCCCGGTGCCAACCACACCCATGGTCTTGCGATAGAGGTCGAAGCCAACCAGCCCATCCAGCGAGAAATCCATTTCGCGCACCCGGACATAGGATTTGTGAATGCGCCGTACCACGGCCAGCAGCAAGGCAAAGGCGTGCTCGGCCACCGCATGGGGTGAATAGGCCGGGACACGGGTCACCGTGATGCCATGCTGGCGGCAAGCCGCCAGGTCCACACCATTGAAGCCCGCACAACGCAGGGTGATCAGGCGGACACCACGTGCAGCCAGGCTGGCAATCACCTCGGCGTCCAGCCTGTCGTTGACAAAGGGACAGACCGCATCCACATCGTGCACCAGCTCCAGCGTGTCACGGTTGAGTCGTGGCTCAAAATAGCTCAGTTGATGACCAAACTGCTGATTGGCACCGTCCAGACTCAAGCGGTCGTAATTCTTGGTATCGAAAACAGCAATGCGCATGGCAGCTCTCTGCGGGATATGGGTGGTCTTGCAGTATAAGCTGTCGGCAAGCGCCCGGTCCGCTAGTGCATGGCCATACCCATGCCTGCTTTATGCAAGGACCGGCAAGGACAAGATGGCGCAATAAAAACGGAAAACCCCGTAGAACCAGGTTCTATCGGGGTTTTCTGTATGATGCGATTTTTGTCGTCATCATTATTGGTTGCGGGAGCAGGATTCGAACCTACGACCTTCGGGTTATGAGCCCGACGAGCTACCAGACTGCTCCATCCCGCGTCAGTGTTCTGTCGCTGTCTTCTGCTGTGTTTCTTCAGAAGAGGATTGCATAGTACAAGTAGCACGACAGGCTGTCAACAATTTCTTAAAATTTTTTTAATATGACAGCCGGTTCATTTGTAAAACTTATTAACATTTGCCCGCGCGACTGACACATCTCCTCAATATCACTGGCCTAAAGTACGTACTGTGTTACCGCCAGTCACTTCTGCCCCATGAGTGGCTGGCCGCCTGCCACACATCCCGTCGTCTTCCCCGAGAGGCGAACGTGCAGCAGACAGGTAGCCAGTGCAGTTTGAATCGTTCTGTGCCCACCCTGGTGACGTGCAGCGCGTATTCTCCTAAGTGTTCATCACGGAAATTCAAGGCCGCCTCTACAGGCGGCCTCTTTTTTTGTGCTTACCCCACCATTGCGATGGTGCGAGGGCGCAGTAGCAGGCGTCCGCGCCAGGTCAGCAGCAACATGATGGCCATCAGGCCATAGCTGACAAATGGCGACAGCAACAAGAAACGCTCGACTGACATAGTGCAGACCATCGCGGCACGCAATATTGTTTCCAGCGTAAGACCCATCCCCCACAACAACGTCAGCAATCGGATGCCTCGACGAAAACCAGCCTCCTGCCAGCGCTGCTCAAAACGTTGCCCCCCTGCAGCAGACTCCCGCGCCACGGTGGCACGCGCCAGATAGAACAGCAGTGGCTTGCCCAGCAGCAGTGACAGCAGGAATGCCACTCCGATCAAACCTGACAACAAGGATTCGCGCATCAGCAACACCCGCGAACTGCCACCGAGCAACATGGCCAGCAAGGACAGGGCAATTCCCCCAAGTACCAGCAGGCTGAGCGCATCAATACGGCGAAAACGCAGCAGCTCGACCACGCTCCAGGCGATGGGCGGCAAGGAAGACACGACCAGCCCGGCACTTTCACCCCATTGCGGCTGTGCCCAGCGATAGCACAGCCAGGGCAGCAGAAAGTTGGCAACAAGTTCGGGAATCAGTTTGTGCAGGCGGGTCATGGGCAATGGGACTTGGCAAACACGCAGGCGGTCATGATACGGCAGAATCCATCAGTCATGAGCACCAGAAAACAAAACCCCGCCGACGGCGGGGTGGTTTGCGTGATATCGACCCGGGTTCGTCAGGTCGCAGTGTGGTCAGGCAGCAGCGTGAATAAAGCCGTTTGGCGGATAAAAGGCACTGGCAAGACCGAGCACGGATTGGAAGGTGACTTCAAACATCTTGCCAACCTGGCGGATGCTGACAACGGTGTAGTGGACGATATCGCCACTGTCTTTATGCTCAAGTACGGTGTAACCGGGTTTCAGTTGAGAGATTTGCATTTTTATATTTCCTTGTTTTTTTTATCATTGCGACAAAATTTTAGTTTGATTTAAAGGTTTAACACGTTATTGACAAATTAGCCAACACTATAGTTCCACATCTTTATCTGCTGGCACTCTAACAGTGCAAAATGACACATTCGTGACGGCATCGCAGAAAGCAAAAAGCCCTGCCGCAATCCGCGACAGGGCTTGTGACGCAGGCTGATCCGCGCTTAACCGATACGCATGCCGGGTGCCGCGCCCTGATCCACATCCAGCAGGAAGAGGCCGGAATTATCGTCGGTACCAGAGGCGCAGACGATCATGCCTTGCGACACACCAAAGCGCATCTTGCGCTCGGCCAGATTGGCCACCACCACCACATTGCGGCCCACCAGTTTTTCCGGTTCCTGATAGGCAGAGCGGATGCCGGAGAAGATGTTGCGCTGTTCAAAGCCCAGGTCCACGGTGAACTGCAGCAGCTTGTCCGAACCTTCAACAAAGTTGCAGGCCAGTACCTTGCCGATGCGCAGGTCTACCTTGGCAAAGTCGTCAATCTTGATGGTGTCGGCCAGCGGCTCGTAAGCGGCGGCAGCCGGTGCATTGCTCGTGGCTTGCATATTCTGTTTGTTTGCTTCGATCAGTTTGTCGATCAGCGCCGGGTCGATGCGCTGCATCAGGTGCTGATAAGTGTTGATGGTATTGCCCAACAGCAGGCTGTCGGCATCGGACCAGGCCAGCGGGGCCACGCCGAGGAAGGCTTCCACGCTTTCGGCCAGCTTGGGCAGTACCGGCTTCAGATAGATGGTGAGCAGGCGGAAGGCATTGATCAGCACGGTGCAGACTTCCTGCAGGCGTGCATCCTGCCCTTCCTGCTTGGCCAGTTCCCACGGCTTGTTGGCGTCGACATAGGCATTCACCTCGTCGGCCAGCGCCATCACGTCGCGCAGTGCCTTGGCGTATTCGCGCGCTTCAAACGCGGCAGCCAGTTCCGATGCAGCCGCTTGCAGCTTGTGCAGGATGGCGGTATCCGCCACGCTGTCGGCCAGCTTGCCGCCAAAGCGCTTGCTGATGAAACCGGCGGAGCGGCTGGCGATGTTGACATATTTGCCCACCAGGTCGGAATTCACCCGTGCCACGAAGTCATTGAGGTTGAGGTCGATGTCTTCGATGCGGCCGTTGAGCTTGGCGGCCATGTAGTAGCGCATCCACTCCGGGTTCAGGCCGCAGTCCAGATAGCTCTTGGCCTGGATGAAGGTACCGCGCGACTTGGACATTTTCTGCCCGTCCACGGTGAGGAAGCCGTGGGCAAACACGCCGGTGGGCACGCGCAGACCGGAGTAATGCAGCATGGCCGGCCAGAACAGGGCGTGGAAGTACAGGATGTCCTTGCCGATGAAGTGATACATCTCGGCGTCCGAATCCGGCTTGAACCAGGCGTCAAAATCGATGCCCTTGCTGTCGCACAGGTGCTTGAAGCTGGCCATGTAACCAATCGGTGCATCCAGCCAGACATAGAAGTACTTGCCCGGCGCATCCGGAATTTCAAAGCCGAAATACGGTGCATCGCGGCTGATATCCCAATCCTGCAGGCCGCCTTCGATCCACTCGTTCATCTTGTTGAGCGATTCCGGCTGCAGGTGCGGCTGGCTGACGCCATCGGCACGCACGCTGCTGCCGCTAGTCCAGCCTTTGAGGAAGTCGGCACACTCGCCCAGGCGGAAGAAGTAGTGCTCGGAAGTTTTCAGCACCGGTTTGGCACCGGACACCGCCGAGTAGGGGTTCTTCAGTTCGGTCGGGTTGTAAGTGGCACCGCAGACTTCACAGTTGTCACCGTACTGGTCCTTGGCCGCGCACTTGGGGCATTCGCCCTTGACGAAGCGGTCCGGCAGGAACATCTGTTTTTCCGGGTCGAACAGTTGCTCGATGGTGCGGCTGGAAATCTTGTCATCGGCGCGCAGGGCCTTGTACACCTGCTCGGCAAATGCCTTGTTTTCCGGGCTGTTGGTGCTGTAGTAGTTGTCGTGGCCAATCAGGAAGCCCTGGGAATCGGCCAGGTGCAGTTCGCGTACCGCATCCACCAGCTGGGTGGGGGTGATGCCCTGCTTTTCGGCGGCCAGCATGATGGGGGCGCCGTGGGTGTCGTCCGCGCACACGTAATAGCATTCGTGCCCGCGCATTTTCTGGAAACGCACCCAGACGTCGGTCTGGATCTGTTCCAGCATGTGGCCCAGATGCAGCCCCGCGTTGGCGTAAGGCAGTGCACTGGTTACCAGAATCTTGCGTTTGCTCATTGTGGGTGTTCCTGATGGTAAGCGATCTCAAGCCGTCGATTATAGGGCCGGATAGCCTTACGGGTCACGGCGGTGTTCGGCAAAAACCCGGCTGATTGCCGACAAAAGCCATCAGACCGGGTTGCTGTAGACGGAAATGCAGTGATTTAGCTGTTCTGGCCCTGCAGCTCCAGCGGCAGGTAATCGGCCGGTGCGGCACGCTCGGCCATGGCCTGCGGCACGGTGCGACGTGCTAGCAGCACAAACAGCACGGCGGTGAATACCGAGCAGCTAGCAAAGCCAGCGATACCGCCTGCCATGTAAGCCAGGCGGAACAGCTCGATACCCAGTGCATAACCCGCCATCGACAGCATGCTCATGGCTGCAGATACCGTGCCCTTGGCCACGGGCGAGGACATCAGGGCAAAACGGTACAGCACACCAAAACTCAAGCCTTCGCCAAAGCTCATCAGGCTCATGCCGGCCACCATCAACCATACCGGCTCGGCAGCAAACAGCACACCGCCCAGCATCAGCAGCAGGCCACCGACAATCGGCCCCATGCCGACAAATACCGAACGTCCCAGCGGCCAACGATCAGCCAGCAGCACCAGCGCAAAGTTACCGCCGATCAATCCGCCAAACACCGGCAGCTGCATCAGGCCGTATTGCAGGGTGCTCATGCCCAGGTCGCGCACTAGCAAGACCGGCGAGAGGGCAATCCAGCCCATCAGGGGCAGGGCCAGCAGCGGAATGCACAGGGCAGAGAACACAAAGCGCGGCTGCTTGAGCAGGCGCAGGTAATCCGCCCCCATCTGCGCCAAGGACTCGCGGTTTTGACCCGGCGCCACGGTTTCCGGCATTTTCCAGATCAAGCCCAGCAGCGCAATCCCCGCCATGGCGGCAATCGCCAAGAAGCAACTGCGCCAAGGTGCAATTTCCACCAGCGCAGCACCAGCCAGCGGCCCCACCAGTGGGGCAATCAGCGCTACATTGGCCATCAGCGCGGTTACCTTGACCGCGGCGGTTTCTTCAAACGCTTCTTGCACTGCGGCATAGCCCACCGCATTGATAAAGCACAGCCCCATCCCCTGCACCACACGCAGGGCAATGAAGCCTTCGATGGAGTGGACCAGATAAGTGGCAAGGCAGGACAGCATGAAAAAGGCCACACCAAACAGCAGTACCGGACGGCGGCCGATACGATCGGACAAGGGGCCGGTCAGCCATGGCAGAGCGGCACCACCTACCAGAAAAGCAGTCATGGAAGTGGGAACCCAGCTGCTGCCAACCAGAAACTCTCGGGTAACCTGCAGCATGGCGGGCTGCACCATGTCATTGGCGATATAAACGGCAAATTCGAACAGAACCAGCGCCAGCGGAAATAGCAGATTCGCCGGACTGAGTGAAATATGTTTGGACTGCAACGCAACAACCTTTCTTGACGACAAAGAGCGCGCCACGGCCTGACAGGGCCGAGCCCGGGCTTGCAGCAGCAGAAAACAGCCGCGCCAGCACGAAAAAAAAGCCGGAAATTCTACACTGATCAAGTGCTTGCGGCAAATTGTTTCAAGATGAAGCAATATTGACATCCGCCGCCGACCCTGCGGCCAAACCCATAGCCAGCCAGGGCCGGCGGGAGTAACATGCCTACTTCCGGAAGGGACAACGCACCCGTCCCAAAACATAGTAAAATTGTCGGGTATTCACCCACTCCCATCGCCCCCATGCTCTCCAAACTGACCAAGCTGTTCGGCAACAAGCCGGACGCAGATAGCGCAGCCGATACCATGACCCTGACCGACGCCCAAGTAATGGAGGCCATTGCCGGCCTGATCGACGCCAATACCGGTAAAACTTATGCTGCTGCCAAGGCGGTAAAGAACATCAAGATCAGTGCCGACCTGCTGGCACTGGAAGTGGTGCTGGCCTACCCTGCTGCCAGCCAGTTTGATCTGGTGCGCAATCAGTTCGAAACAGCCCTGCAAGCCATCGCAGACGGCCGCGCACTGCAGATTACCGTCCGCAGCCAGATCACCAGTCATGCCGCCCAGCGCGGCGTGCCACTGCTACCTGGCGTCAAGAATGTCATTGCCGTGGCATCCGGTAAGGGTGGGGTGGGCAAATCCACCACCGCCGTCAATCTGGCGCTGGCCTTGCAAGCCGAAGGCGCACGCGTCGGCATTCTGGATGCCGACATCTACGGCCCCTCGCAACCGCTGATGCTGGGCCTGCAAGGCCAGCGCCCGGAAACCCCGGATGGCAAGAGCCTGCAACCCATTGTCAACTACGGCATCCAGACCATGTCCATCGGCTATCTGGTAGACGCCGACCAGGCCATGGTGTGGCGTGGCCCCATGGTAAGCCAGGCTTTGCAACAGCTGCTGAATGACACCCGCTGGGACAATCTGGACTATCTGGTCATCGACATGCCGCCGGGCACCGGTGACATCCAGCTCACCCTGTCGCAAAAAGTGCCGGTGACGGGTGCCTTGATTGTCACCACGCCGCAGGATATTGCCCTGCTGGATGCACGCAAGGGCGTCACCATGTTCCAGAAAGTAGGCGTGCCTATTCTGGGCATGGTGGAAAACATGGCCATTCACATCTGCAGCAACTGCGGTCATGCCGAACACATCTTCGGCGAAGGCGGCGCTGCGCGCATGGCAGCCGACTTTGGCGTGGAAGTGCTGGGCTCGCTGCCGCTGGACATGGGCATCCGCCTGGCGGTAGACCAAGGCAAGCCGACAGTTGCTGCCGACCCGGATGGCACCGTGGCAGCGCTATACAAGGGTATTGCACGCAAACTGGCAGTCAAGGTGGGCGAGAAAGCCCAGGACTTCTCCGGCAAGTTCCCCAAGATCGTCATCCAAAACAATTAAGCCCGCCACCATGATTGCAATGTTCGACTCCGGCCTGGGCGGGCTGTCCATCTGGCGTGCAGTACAAGCAGCGCTTCCCGACTGGCCGATTACCTATCTGGCAGATCAGGCGTACTGCCCCTATGGTGGCCGCAGCAAGGAAGAGATCATCCAGCGCAGCCTGAAAATTGGCGATTACCTGCACAGCCAGGGAGCCAGCCTGCTAGTGGTGGCCTGCAATACCGCCACTACAGTTGCCGTGGCAGCCTTGCGCCAGCACCTGCCGATACCGGTTGTCGGGGTCGAACCGGCCATCAAACCAGCCGCAGCAGCCAGCCGCACCGGACGCATCGCCGTACTGGCCACCCAGGCCACGTTGGCCAGTGAACGGGTACAGGCATTACTGGACAAACATGCCGGTGACGTGGAGGTACTACGCCGTCCCGGCCTGGGCTGGGTAGAGCAAGTGGAAGCTGGCGAACTGGACAGCGCCCTCACCCGCGCCCGGGTCGCTGCCGTGGTGCAGCCGCTGCTACAGGAAAACATCGACCACATTGCCTTGGGTTGCACTCACTACCCCTTTCTGTCACCACTGATCCGCGAGCTGACCGGAGAGCAGATTGCCCTGTATGACCCGGCCGAGGCCATTGCCCGACGCGTCGACTCGCTGCTGCAGCAACATGGCAGCGACAGTATTGGCGACCGCTGCTACCGTTTCATCACCACCGCACCAGACACGTTGCCCATGGCACGCATGCTGCCATTGCTGATCGGTCACGCGTATGCTGTCGAATCCCTGACTCTGGAGTAAATCATGTCGCTACGCCGCATCATGCAAGGGCTGCTGCTTGGCACCCTGCTCGCCCCCGCCGCCTGGGCCCTGCCCCAGTGCAGCAACGTAGCCGGAATGGTCAACCAGCAAACCGGCAATCGACTGGACACAGCCGAACTGGAAAGTGTGTTGCAGACCGTGGGAAAAACCGGTCGACTGCCTAATCAGTTCATCCCCAAACGCCAGGCGCAGGCAGCCGGCTGGCAACCTGGCCGCAACTTGTGGAGTGTTCCCGGCCTGCAGGGGAAGTCTATCGGTGGCGACCGCTTTGGCAATTACGAGAAGCAGCTACCCAAAGGGCAATGGCAGGAAGCGGACTTGAACTATAAAGGAGGCAAGCGCGGTGCCTATCGCCTGGTGTTCTCCCGAGCAGGCCAACGCTTTGTTTCCGTCGACCATTACCAGCGTTTCATCGAGGTGCCTGCATGCCAGTAAGTATTTGTCAGTTGCAACACATCACGTCGCTCGAGCAGTTTTACGATGAAATCACGCGTCAGCTCCACCTGCCGGCCCACTTCGGCCGCAACCTGGACGCACTGTACGACTCACTCAGTGCCGATGTACGCGGTCCCTATGAAATTGTCTGGCGCGATACCGAACAATCGCGCCACATGCTGGGGGTAGATCTATACGCTACTTTGCTGGAAATCCTGCAATCCGTTGCTGAAGAACGCGGAGATGTCACGCTGGACATCCATCACTGAGCCCAGTGATCCATCAAAAAAAAAGCTGCCCAGATGGCAGCTTTTTTTGCGTCATCCCTCACTAGGCCAGGCTGGCAATCCGCGCCACCGCCTCTGCCAGACGCTCAATGCCGGTGGTGTAGGCCACGCGCACATGGCGGGCCGCGCCAAACTGGCCAAAATCCGCTCCGGGCGTGATGGCCACGTTCACCTCCTCCAGCAAACGCGCACAGTAGGCAAAGCTGCCCTCAGTCACTGCGCTGACATCGGCATACAGATAAAACGCCCCCTCAGGCTGCACCGGCAGCTTCCATCCCAATTGCGGCAGCGCCTGCAACAGATAGTCGCGGCGACGGCCAAACTCGGCGCGGCGCTGTTCCAGCTCGGCAATCACCTGCGGCTGGAAAGCCGCCAATGCTGCATATTGCGCCATGGCCGGCGGACACAGAAACAGGTTCTGCGCCAGGCGCAATGCCGGTTCGACATAGTCATCCGGCACCACCAGCCAACCCAGCCGCCAGCCTGTCATCTGGAAATACTTGGAAAAGCTGTTGATCACAAATACATCCGGGTCGACCGCCAGCGCAGTTGCCGCATCACAGCCATAAGTCAGCCCGTGATAAATTTCGTCCACAATCAGACTACCGCCATGTTGCTTGCAGCTGGCACTCAGCGCCGCCAGCTCCGCGACACTCAACAGCGTGCCAGTCGGGTTGGCCGGGCTGGCCACCATGGCCGCCACCGTTCGCTCGGACCAGGCCTCATCCACACCATCGGCCAGCAACTGGTAACGGGTCTCTGGCCCCACCGGCAGGCAAACCGGCTCACCACCCAACAGGCTGACAAAATGCCGGTTACAGGGATAGGTGGGGTCGGCCATCAACACCTGATCATCCTGATTCACCAGCAAGGACAAGGCGATCTGCAAGGCGCCTGAGGCCCCCGGCGTCACGATGATACGGCGCGCATCCACCGTCACTCCATAGCGCTGCTGATAAAAACCGGCAATGGCTTCGCGCAATTGCGGCAGCCCCTGGGCCGCGGTATAGAAGGTGTGGCCATCGGCCAGGGCCTGCCGCCCGGCCTCGACAATGGCCTTTGGCGTGGCAAAATCCGGTTCGCCCACTTCCAGATGAATGACATCACGGCCCTCGGCCTGCAAGGCACGTGCCCTCTCGAGAATGGCCATCACCTGAAACGGTGCCACGCCATCCATTCTTGTTGATAGTTTCACCACGATCCTCGGTTCAAATACGGCACTGGCCGCCAACAGCCAACCAAACCAGCAGTTTAGCAAGCCACACAGCCGGGCGACCATCCACATGCAGCCACGGCAACAAACCCACCGGTACAGGCAGCCGAGACAAGAAAATTCCAGCTGCAAACCAACTGGCTATTGACAGGATACCCGCCCCCCCATAAACTGCGCATCTCTGAGTCGGAGAGGTGGCAGAGTGGTCGAATGTACCTGACTCGAAATCAGGCGTACGTGCGAGCGTACCGAGGGTTCGAATCCCTCCCTCTCCGCCAGACCATACATAACCCCTTGAATTGCCAAATATAACTGGCGTTACAAGGGGTTTTTGCATTCATATGGTACAAAAGACGATACAAAGTCAGGTACAAGGCGGCAAGCAAACAGAGGGCTCCATCAGGAGCGACAACATGCCGCAGTACATGTTCAAATCCCCCTCCGGGACGGGGTACTTCTTCCGCCGGGGCGTGCCGCACGACGTGCGAACTATCATTCGCAAACGCGAGTTCAAAAAGTCACTCGGTGGAGACTTCAAGGCGGCGTGCATTGAATGCAAGCGCTTGGCCGTCGAGACTGACGAGCAAATCGCAATAGCCCGCGCGGGGCAGCAGAAGCGAGAACGCCGCACCAACGCCTTCTATAACAGCTTGTCAGTCATTAGTGAAATCACCCCCGACCTAACAGCCCGAGTGCGCGCAAACGTGCTTGCTGTGGCTGACACCGCTGATTTGCAGCGCAGAGCTGCGGCTGATGCGGGTGATACGGGTGATACGGGTGATGACGATATGCAACTGCACATATCACATGAGGAGGTAGAGGAAGCTCATCGCACAATGAGCGAGCTCGCTCGCCAGGCCTGGGCAACTGGCCGCATAGATGCATTCAGACCCGCGCTACATCAAACGCTGCACTTTGCCGGCTACCGGCTCGCAGAGGAGCTACTAGGCTCGAAGCAAGAGCGTGCGCTCCTGCTTGAGTACGTTCGCGCAGTTCGCACCGCAACACAGCTGATGCAAGCGCGCTATGCTGGTGAAGACCCCGACATTCTTTTGCCAGCGGATCCGCTCCGGCCCGCAGCCCCACTGACTGCCGCCTCCGCTGACAATGCGATGACGCTCTCAGCAGCTATTACTGACTTCATCAGACATTTGCCCGAAAAACAGCGCGCAATGCTCAGAAAACACAATGCCGTATTACCCGCGCTCCTGAACGTAATCGGCGATATGCCGATTACAGAGTTACGTCAAACACACATCAATGAATTCCTACGAACAATACAAAAGCTACCGCCACGCTGGTCAGATATACAGCGAAGGACGGGCAAAACAATACAAAAAATAGCAGAAGAAGCAACAGAGTCAATCACACTAAAAACGTATGAAGACACTTATATTGCATCGCTGCGTACTTTTTTGAAGCGAGCGGTAACAAACTGGCAAGACTGCGGCTTTCCCACGACGCTTACAACAAATGTCCCATACACCGGTACGCGAGTAAAGGCCGAATACAAGCAAAGAGCTTTACGCAAAGAGGAGATTGAATTAATTTTCTCCAGTGAGGAAATGAAAGTAATTTGCAAAAATACTCGAAAAGTACATCAATTTTGGCTGGCCGCTATCGGGCTATATACGGGGGCACGCATTCGAGAGATATGCCAGATAAATCCGCAGACTGACTTCGGGGAAAGCAGCAATATATGGTGGCTAAGAATAACAAACGAATCTGGCAATAGTGCTGATATAGATATTATCAAGTCCGTCAAAACTGGAAAGTCAAGAACAATTCCGATGCACCCAGAATTGATAAGACTTGGACTACCTGCTTATTTAGAAAAACTCCGAACTCAGAAAGAGACACGATTATTCCCATCCTGGCCTGCATATAATGGTGATGCAGGAACATATGCCGCACGCTGGTTTCGCGGGTATCTACAGAGCATTGGTCTGCACGGTGTAGCAAATAATTTAGGTCATGCAGTACGTGGAGCACATGCATTTCGACATACACTATTGACACATGGCAAACTAGCGGGTGTAAATCTGCGCTGCATCAGCGGGCACTCTGAGTCGTCGGATAATACAGTTGCAGATGGGTATGAAGATGAAACCATGCTGCTGACGCTTGAAGAAATGCAGCGGCGTTTGTCACAGTTAAATTATGACGTAACGCTGCCGACCCCAGTAGCACCATAATGAGCGTCAATACACCGTGGAATAAATAGGGGCCGTCAATGGCCCCGGTTTATGCCGCGAAAGGTGTTGACGCGATAGTTCTTAATTATGCTTCCGACCCACCTGGGGACGTTAAAAACATCCCCCAGGTGGTGCCTAGCGGCGAGCGTGGGTTGTTTTAGAGCTCTGTTTCTTTGCTCGCCATTTGAAGACTGCAGCCGAAGTCAATAGTCTCTGCTTCGTCTGCAATAGCAAGCAACTGATTAGCGAGTTTGCGCAGCCGTGCAGGGCTATGCAGATTCCCACCAAAATTTTCTACCATTACAAGTCGGTTGTTCCCCACACCAGCCATGAGCGTGTATGCGATTTTTTCGCATCCATCACCGGTAAATGTTTCTGCGTTTTTCATTTCAAGCATAAATAAAACCCCTTTTTAGGATTAGTTAGCAAATGCTCAGTAGCAATCGCTCCAGTGCCAACCGATGTGCACCTTCATATGAAAGTCCTCGCGCCTCGTACAGGCATAAGTCCAAGCCAGGGTCTGCGGTTGCAATTTCTACACGATAAGCGCCTTTAATGAATGCATGCGCGGATTCTTGCCGGCAGCTGACACGCACCCGCAAGGAAGCGGCGTCTACTGAGTCGACTGTGAAAACAGTCACGAGCTCCCAAACCGGCGCATTCATTCCTGCTCCTCGCTTAACTCAAAGCGATTGCGCAATGCTTTGATGATTTGGGCGCGGCCAGCACGCTCAAAGGTCAGCCCTTGCCGGAGCCAGCGGCAAGCGTCATCGAAATCAGAAATGCCGCGCATATCAAAAATCAGGCTATCGCAAACAGAAATATCAACGCGGTATGGGCCAGCTTTATAAATACTCTTAGCAAAGCGCGTAGGCTCGTAGTCCTGCATTTTATAGACACGAAGCAAAGCAACTTCATGTTCGTCCACCGGAGCCGGTTGCTCAACGATAATATTCCAGCTAAAGTTTTCTTCAAAAACAACAAGGCCACACTGGCTTCGGCTGCGGCTTTCAGCAAGAACACCAAAATTACTGCATTTAAATTCAATATTATCCATAATATATCTTTCATTCAGCCCATCGCCACAGTGGCGCTGGGCTGAGTAAGTTAAAGGCTAGTAGCTTTACTGTTGCACGTCCGCAGCGCTAAAAGCAGCCGCCTCCCGCTCCTGCGAGCGCTCCTTTTCATACTCATCGATAAGTACCTTGGAACGCTTACATTCAGCACGCTCATATTCCAGCCCTTGCACAATCCAATAGCAGGCTGTTTCAAAATCAGGAATGCCGTAACGGCAAAAAAGAAAAACATCATCACCCGCATCGATAAAAACGCCATATGGACCGGTCTCATGATTAGTTCCGGTAAAGCGAGTTAGCTCGTAGTCCTGCATTTTATAAATACTAAGCAGAACAGCCTCACTTTCATCCAATGCAACCAGTTGCTCGACAACAATATCCCAATTAATACCATTTAGAATGGCAACACCGTAATTACCGCGATTCAATTTAATACTTTCCATCTGATAGGTCTCCCATTTAGCCCGGTGCCCCATTGGCGCCAGGAATGGACGCAGTGTGGTGGTGAAAGACCTGACTGTCCATCTGGAATTAATCGAGAGAAATCACTAAGAATCAGATAGACGTATCATATTAAATAGCTATTTCGTCAAGTTGTATTACGTTAAATAGCAACTTTGTCAAGTTTTCGTATCACGTCAAATAGCAACTTTGTCAAGCTTTAAAGGAAATCCATTTTTTTTAAAACCAAGAGAGGGTGTGACATTTCAGCAACAAGCTATCGATTAAATATTCGTATTGCATGCCAGCAAGCCCACCCAAACCAAGTGGCAAGCGAGAAATGCCATACGCAGGCAGGCAGAGTGGAAATATACGTTTCATAAACGTGAATGCCCGCAATCATTGAAACAATCAGTGTAATAAGTGCTAGCCAGGATTTAAGAGTCATTTTTTATCCATGTCAGCATGTCGAGTGCCGGGGGCGGCGAAATATGGACGCAAGAATACGCGATGTAGCGGAACGCTCCGATTTCCGTCGTGCGATTGCAAAATGCCCTGCCCTAGAGGGAGGTTTGCTAGCACCTCGGGCGGTACGACATATTCGCGGTTCCGGCGTACTGAATACGACTGAGAAACTGTCGATTCACCACCGAACCGGCCAGTTGCAGTCAATGCCGCGCCGACTACATTTTCGGCAATGCTGCGGTCTACCGCCTCGGCTTCGTGCTGCCCCAGCAAATCAGCTGCGAAATCGGGGACGGTCTGATTCAAAACAAGCCGGTTTCGCAGAGATTGCAGCAAGACTTTTGCGCGTTCTTCACCGACACGCTGAACGATGGAGGCATGACCCTGCGTAAGCAGAACGGTAATTGATTTTGACTCCCGGCAAAGCGCTTGATATTCCGCATCACCAGGGCTTGCGTAGTCCTGATATTCGTCAATAACCAGCGCCATGTAGCGGTCGGCGTTGCAGCGGCCTGCGCGTGCCCAGGCAAGGCGGGCAAGCATCGCATCTTCATAAGACAGCTTCAGCAGCATGCCGAGAATCACTGCAAGGCCCGGCACTTCACGGCTATTGCAGTCGAGCACGACGACCAGCCCTTGATTCATGCATTCTGACCAGTCCGGCATGTCAAGTTCGGCTTCCGGCGCGTTGTATAAGTGCGCTACGCCTGGGGAGGTCAAGGGAATCAGTAGGTTAAACAGCTCCGAAACATAGATAGCCCGGAATTTTTCGTCTTCGCTCATCCGGTCGATGATGAGACGCGAATAGAACACGAAATCTTCATAGTGCTCTGCTTTCGCAGTAGAGCCGGCGAACAGCGTTTCGATGTATTGCGATGCGACTGTGCCGGCCATATCGCTGCTTGCCGTAATTTGCAGTAAATCGCTGAGTAAGTGACGAACCGCACTCGCAGTAACGTAATTAGAAAGTAAGCGCAGAAGGCCTATCGCCCCCTCTGCGAGGTGCGATGCCCCGGCGCGGATCCACCTGGTGTCTGGGCTAAAGGGGGCACCGTTCACGTTTTCTAGCGCAGTGAGAAGCGCGTTTGCAACCGTCGCCGGGGACGACAACGGCATGTGTAGTGGGTTCCACCTGGTCCGCTGACCAGGGCCGACTGCCAGCAGGTCGGTGCTGCGTCCTGCTGCAGCCATTTCTGCGCGCAAGGACTCTACCAACGCTGCTTTCGAGTCCATCACCAAACCGCCGGGACGGCTAGCGTGGTGGAATAGCTGAAAGACGGCGGGCCGGAGGACATACGCGGTCTTACCGCTCCCGATACTACCGAGCACCAACAATCCGGTCACCAGAGACTTGGCGGGCAGAACGGAAAGCTCCGGCGTCGGGCTGTACTGCTCGTCAGTGTGATAAACAAGTGAATAATCACCGCTGGGTTTATAGCTGCGGGTGGGGTGTATCTCACCCAGCACAATGCCCGGTCCGTCGTCGAATGTCGGGGCTTGAGGTAAGCGATACCCAGCCCTAACGGCGGCCAGGTCTAGTGGGCGGCTGTCCAGCAGCAGGCGCACCTGCGTGCCGATTTGCCCCCAGTACGCGCACATACCCAGCGCAGCCAGCCCGCCGGAGGTCATCGCGATTAGCAATAACATGGCACAGCGCTGTGCATAACTACCCGAAAGAAAGGGCGCTGTGTAGATGCTAGTTGCGCTTGTGAAAGCAACAAACACACACAGTGGCAGAAGCCAGCCCAACTGATGCAGCGCTACCGCTCGCAGCCGGTGCGCGACATAGACAGAAGTCCACTGGCGTGGTGATTTCTCAAGCAGCAGCATCAGCGCAGCAACTGGTTAATAGCACGAAGCCACGCGCGAGGGCGGCTGACAACGATATCGCGATTGCGGCTAGCAAACTCTTGATAAAACAGGCTGCGCCAGAACTGTTTCATAGCGATACCGACACCACTTGATGTGCAAGCCAGGGGTATGGTGCAGGCTCTGCAGCAGATGCCAGAACAGCGGCAAGCTCCGCACGCGGGCGGGCAAGCTGCAGACGTGCAAGACCTGTCTTGTCAGCTTCAATCCGTGCGTCGAGTTCGGCGAGCTCAAGCGCTGCATAGTCCGAGGCGTGCGGCACGAATTCAACAAGCGCAGCATTCAGCGCGTCTGCTGTGCGCCCTGTTGCTGCGATAAAGTTTAGGCGGGCCGTGCCTTGCTCGAGCAGTGGCAGCCAGCGCGCGGCGGCATTAGCGATGACGTTAGCTGACTGGGCGGCTAAGGCAGGCGGCACGGGCACATAGATGCAATACTTCTCTGACGCTCGTTCAATGCCGACTAGCGGCTCCGCGTGGCCCGCGCTAGGAATTCCGTGCAGTGCACGCAACGCAGCCTGCGCATCTGCCGACAGCCAGTCGCAGCAGGGTACTGCAGCGAACGCGCCACCACGCAATAAACCGCGCCACAGTACGGCGGCGGCGGCTCCCGCGCGTAGAAATTTTGCTGCGTTGCGTGAGTTGATGTCCGCCGATTTAGGTGTTGGCTGGTAGCACGCGGTGCGCGCAAAACCCGGGAGTAGCACGCGGCGAAACAACCCGTCGGCAGCAGCATTGCGCAGCGCGTCAGCTGCGTCATACAGCGTGAAATTCAGCGCACCGGCAGCATAAGCGGGTGTAGTGCAGCAGTGTAGTGCCGCGCACATGGCGGCGTAAGTACAAATAGCGGATTCCATGAAAACTCCAAAACGCGCTAGGGGGGCGCTCACGCTAACGTATAGCGCGACGTAGCATGGATGCCGCGTATTCGATGCTGCCTAGTCGCCGCGATGCCGTGTGCACCTGGCGAGTGTTTCGAGGGTAGGCGTCTGCGCAAACAGCACCGGATGAAGACGAAAAACCACGCGCAAAACAAGCCTTGTCGCGTAGCGGGCGAAGCCCGGTGTGGGACAAGGCGGGGTGCCCGTAGGCACCCCTGGGCGACGGCGCAAAAGCGCACGGAGTGCGCGCGCCAGGCCGCGTCAGCGGCAGCCCAATTGCATGCGAATGGCGTGAAAATGCTACCGGGTCAGCTCGCGGTCGAGAGATGATCCACGCGCTGAATACGCAACTGACCCTTGTGACTGGTTACGCTCAAGTGACTGCACAAACGACTGCACAGGCAATTGCTCGGCAGCGTTGAGCATCGCCGGGTCAAGCTCTGGATTGCCGCGCACCCAGACGGGAACCTCGCCATTCAAGGCGGCAATGCGGGCGTCCTGCGCAGCCCGCGAGGTGTCGATAGGTGGGGGGTTATG
Source organism: Aquitalea sp. (assembly GCF_030150775.1). Classification (NCBI taxonomy): domain Bacteria; kingdom Pseudomonadati; phylum Pseudomonadota; class Betaproteobacteria; order Neisseriales; family Chromobacteriaceae; genus Aquitalea; species Aquitalea sp. Next base: position 18,425 of record NZ_JASLFG010000018.1, on the reverse strand, counting down.
CGCGCCACTATCCGCGCGCTCGGCAAATGTCCCAGCGCATGCCGCGACGGCGGAATCAGCGCTTGAGGCGGAATGACTCACTGCGCCACCGCTAGAGCCGGCGGCGCTCGGGCCGACATCCGGGGCAGACGCCGCCGGGGCAGAGGCAGATGCTGCGCTGGTCGGCAATCCGTGGGGCGCTGCCCCGCTGCGCATGGGCGTAGCGCTATCGTCTGTGATAATGGCCGGGGGCATGCTTGGCGGCAGGTAGTTGCCGCCGGACTCCTCTGTTGCGTCAGCGGCCTCGGCCTCATTGTGCAGCCCACGGCGGCGGAGTTCTGCAGTGTCTACTAGGCTCATTACCATGCTTTTTTACCCATAAACAGACTGTGAACGCTCGCTACGATGGCCCAGACGGTCTGCAATTTCAACGCGACTTGCTCCCGCCGTTTTGAGTTCGCGAGCGGCTGCGTGGCGGTATGTGTACGAAGAGACTTGCTCCAGGCCAGCGCGGTCGGCTGCACGGCTGACTCGCTCCCGGAAAGCCTCAACGCTACCTGGGTATGCAATGGTGCGCTGCTCGCGGTTCCCCAGCCAAGCCGCCAGGTCGCGGCCTGCTTGGCTGCTATCTAGGTCAGCGCGGTCAAGTATGATTGAGCGGGATTCAATGCCACGGTCTCGGTCTACTTTAGCACCCCGGATAGTCAGCGTTACGCTGTTCTCGTCCTGGCGGACACGAATCCCGCGAACTTCTGTAGGCCTGCATCCTGTCAACGCGAGAGCCGCGACGGCGGGACGGTCGCTGTCACGTGCTTCACGCTGAACAGCATCGCGCCAGTCAGGCGGCAAGTCAGTAAGCGAGCTGCGTTTGCCGTTGCTGCGCGCAGCGTCTGCGCGCGCCGGCCCGTGGAACGCACTAGAGCGCATCAAGTCAGCAGCTCGGCTGCCGGACGTGGGCGGGTACTTGCGAAGCGCGGCAAGCCCTTCTTTGACCCGGTCGTAAGCCTCGGCCGCCTGTGCATCAGCGCCCGCTCGGCGATGCTTGTCTAAGTCACGAAGCGCGCACTTCAATTCTGCTCGCACAACGTGGACATGTGCTGCACGACGAAACTCGAAAGTGCTCTTGCATGCAGCGTCGTCTGGGCGCTGACCGGTTTCGCGCATCTGGGCAACGGCACGTGCATATCGCGTCGCGGTCGAATCTGAAACATCACGACTATCGAAATCGCGTACAAAGTCGCGGGCTTCACGCACATCCGCCCTTTCTCGGGCGGCTTGCCGTGCGTCTATCCTTGATTCCAGCTGTTCCCGAAGAGTGGAGGCGCGCTCAGTCCAGTGCAAGCCATCTGTACGTGAGCCATCGCCACTCCGGGCGATGTCAAAACGGTTAATACCCCTGGCGGTTTGCGGTGCTGTCATCTGTTTAGCGTTCTTTGTCCGGGCTGCGGGCCACGCGGTCGGCACTCAGGCCCAGGGCGGCTAGCAAGCGGGCAGCAGCATCAGTAAGTGTCTGTGACGGCGCAGGCGACTTTCCGCGAAACTCTTGGTCGGCCGGGCGGGGCTCACGGGATTTTGATTTAGACGGTGTGCGCATTTCAATCTCGAGAAATATGAAGCTGCGCTGCGGATTTTGCGCCAACTTCCGCGAAACGGAGCTTGCGATACACGGTCGTAATCGCGTAATCAACCCCAGCTGCAGACAGCGCCAGCCAGGAACCCGCGAAAATCGGATGCTCGGTGAGCAAGTTATCGAGAAAACGTAGAGCCGACGGAAACCAGAAGTGCAGACCCGCGCTTACCAGAATGCTGAGCGCTGCAACGATGGCGTAAGGCTTGATAATTTGTGAAAGCGTCTGATGCATTGCACACATAGAATAGTCATTGATACAAGCGTATAGAAGCATTCCCTTGTCATGACTCATGCTACAATTGTTAAGTAAAGTTAATTATTAAAACTTAAATTAACAACATTTTTAAGCATGCAAGGGGATTAGGATGCCTACACATATCCGCTCACTGTCATCTGCTATCACATTGGCACTACTTTCTACTACGCCGGTAATGGCGGGTAGCCTGCAAGACCAGACTGAAGTCAAAACCGCAAAAACTGAACTGGTAGTTCCTGGGGCTACCGCCCAGGAAGTAGCCGACCAGATTCGTGATGCACTATCGTCTTGGGCCACCCCCGCTACGTTCAACGCCAGAAGCCTACCGGCTGTACTACCTGCACGCCCAGATAGCCCAGCAGCAGTCCAAAAACAATATGGCAGTATTTCTGTAGTCGAATACCAATGTAGTTCAGCTTACGCTGAAATCGTTAAACGCCCCGCACCGGTAAAGAACCCATTCTTCAGCTCGGCGGAAGTCATTCAGGTATGCGTATATCCCTTCCAGAAAGGTGTCAAGGCGTACGTAATGTACTCCAGCATCAAAAAAACCGAATCCCTCACTAGCGGCCTATTCAACGGTATTGCAAACGCCATCCGGGGCAATGATGTGGAGTGGCTGACCAAACAAATGGCCGGAGTGACCGACGACATTCGCAAGAAGGTGCCCGGCTTGCTGGTCGCCAAAATTGAAGTGCCGGGCACTCAGGCTCAAGAGCCGGACCGCGATGCTGTAGCTGCCGTAATCCCCTCTGAGACTGCTGTGGCACTGTCCCAGGCCGCTCCCGTTCAGCAATCCGGCGCAGTGCCGCAAGGAGGTATGGTCAACAAAATCGAAGCACGGAAAAATCTGACTGCGATGGGTTTTGCCTACCACTCCCAGGAGCAGTTTATTGCAGCCATTCGTCGGCAAGATGATGTGGCCGTGCAGCTGTTCATTGAAGGTGGCGGTGTTGACGTTGCTCTGAAAGACAAGCGAGGTAAAACACCGGTAGATATTGCCAAAGAGATTGGTGCGACAAATCTGCTGCCCATTCTGACCGGCAAGACCAGTGCAGCAGCCCCGATAAATGCTGCTGTGGTGAATGGGTACGACGCGGTGTCATTCAAGCGGCTGTTGGACGAAGCTCAAGCTCAGCTTCCGCCTGATGCCCAAGAAAACGTCAAGAACCAGGTGAATGCTGCCGTAACCCAAGCGCGACTGCAGGGCATCAATTTGTCCAACGACCAACGTGAAGTGTTCCGTCGCCAGGTGCTGTCGATGTACCCGCAGATTTCCGCGCAGGTTAACAAAATCAACCCAGCAACCGGTCGTATGGACTAACTCCATCTGAAATCGATATCGATATTCTTCGGGTTGAGTAAGCGTATCCTCAATCGAGGATCGGCTCAGCCTGAGAATATCCTCACGTTTCAATCCCCCGGGTGGTGAGGCTGAGCCCAGCCCTCCTACATTACAGGATAAGCCTTCACTCAGTTTCACCACCCGAAATACCCCGGTATGGAGCCGCCTCGCCCGCCAGCCGTTCGCGTCACGGGTGCTAGCTTCGCCGCCCGCTCTGATGTCTCAGACGCTTTCCCCCAGTTTCAGATATCCCGCAGCAGCTGGTGGATTGTCCCCGTCCTGCACGCGCGGCTACTCACCGAAGCCTTCCAATCGGGAAAGGCGGCCCTTCCATTCGGCGGCTTGTGCTCGGCGAATGTGTAGCCTCAACGTATAGGCAAGAGGATGGATGATGACAGCGACCGCAATAGACCAATTAGTTATAACAAATCAGTAAAAATAACAATTGATGAAAATAAATTGCAACAAGAGTCGGTTACTGAAGCATCCGTACTATCTCAACATTCATTTTGTTAAATTATTTTAAATAAGATTAAATTAAATTAACATTTGTAAGTTTAATGCCAAAGAAATACAATTGCCAGATGCATATTTTTAATGAATATATGCACACATAAAAACATCACAAAAAAGGAAGAAATTATGTTTGAAATATTTAACATTTTATATGTTGGCACACTTATTCTTCCAAATATCACACTTTATTCTGACGTTAATTATCTTTGGCCCCGCAATCCACCACTTGAAGCAGTAACTGAAATTAGCATGCACCGTGAGTGGTGGAGGGAAGACGGGGACGGAAAGTGTAAGTATGTTGGCCTAGTCGTCCCCTTCAATAGAAGCTGGCCAGAAATAGTCAAGACTAAAAATACCGAGACTACAATACCAGCAGAATCTGATATTAATAAAATTAGCGGACGTGCTTATTTAATTAATCGTAAAGTTTGTTCAGGAAAAGCCGACATTCCAATTTTCAAAGTGGCAACATTACCACATGCCGAATTTTTAACAAAAGCTTCCATGCCAATCCATGCTCAAGATTTACAGGGATTGAAAGATGAAGATAAACCAAAATGGTTACCACAGGTCTTGGAAAGAATTGAGCGAGTTAGCCATCATGATGCAACCGCGAAAGTATTCATGGAATATACCTTAGCAAACATCAAAATTGTCGCCGAAACACAAGAGGCCGCAGCAAAGGCTGAGCTTTCTAATGATGCCAAGGCGCAGAACAAAGGCACAAACAATTGAGAGAATTAAAAGAAAATAATAGTTTAATTTAATAATGCATCAATTTTAGTATTTATTGAAATTGATGCATTATTTTACATCCAAATAAAGGACATAGCATGATAACTAAGAAATGGAATTTCGTCTCAATATCATTGAAAGCATTGATAATAGGAATGTTTTTTTCATCTTCAGCACTATCCGCCCATGCAGAATCTGCCAAAGTAAAGAAGAGAATAAAAGCACCAATCATTAAGAATGCAATGCCACTCAATCAAGAGTTAGGTGTTGCGACTTTAGACATAGTAAATAATGAGCTCTCTGGAAAATACAGTACCAGCCAAATCAGTCCAACCGACTATAGTGATATCCACGAAACAAAAGGAAAGTGTCTTGCAGGGAATACGCTAAAAATAAAAAGCAACACAGCCACTGATGGCTTTGATAAAGCATATTTCTGTTTTGATGATAATAAAAAACTTTCATTTGTCAGAGTATATGTGAATACATCCGGCAATATTCTTGTCAATGATTTATCTTCCAAGTATGAATTAGCACACGACAAATATGACAGATGGCTAAACAGAAGAACAGTTATATTTACGCAAGGGAAAAGTGAAATAATGTACAGCTATAGCCTTGAACGTGGACTGAGTCGATTTGATGACATCCCAATGGTTGACTTTTATATGGGCAATGATATTTAGCATATTTCCTAAAGACCAGGCTATTTATACTAGCCAGTAGTGGCATGGCATACTTTGGATGCTGCTATAGTATGAGTTTATGTGAGCTTATCTATTAATGGCACTTATACAACCATGGGCAGTATCAAATCGATAAGCTCACCTCATTACGAATTGTGGCTGCATTACACGTCAGACAAAGTCGTTAGAAGTTGACAAACAATATTTTCTTGAAAACAAATTCATTAAATTTTTCTTAATGAATAATATCATACATGTACATTACATCACTTGGCATAAAACATCAGACTGAAAGAAACATATGGAGCTCACAATTAATTCAGATATTTTAAAAGAGTTAAGCTCAATTGTCGGCATGATTGGTGGCATGCTAGGTTTTTTTGTTTTTATTGATAACTACATTTTAAAATTCAAACCTATTTTCAATATTTCAAATGCTCTATTCTTCCGCTATGAAGAAAACGAAAATAAACCGGGCATTACTGGAAAATCATTGCAGTCTGTAATAATTAAAATTGAAGCCATCAATAGAAGAAATAAAATTGGCCGAATTGATGACTTTGCAATTAGGATTTATGACTCGAGAGCAACGTCTCCTTTCGAATATATGCTTTATGCTGAGAACTTTCTTAAACAATTGCCAAGCAAAACTTCTGATTTCAATAGCGATGAAATAAGCTCATTTTCTCCAATATCAATTTCAGGAAGGTCGAACACTAACTTTGTGATAGAATTTCAACCTGAAAAATACGGTCGCATTCTTCTAAATCCAGAGGGAAGCTTAAAGCTTGACCTACTCTTCTATCTTCCAGGAAAAGGATGGAAGTCTGTCGGAACATTTTCCCCATACAATTTCAAGCAGTATCGCAATGATGATGATACAAATGGGGTCGTAAAATACTCGTTGCTAGATAATGCGGCTATCAGAGAGAAGGCTTCCAAATCATTAAGAGCGCCAGAGGTAGGTTTCTATAATGGCATTAGCGGAAAGTATATTGGCCTCTACACGAAAACACCTATTTTCTATCTCAGGCAAATAGCCACATATCCTCTAAAGATTTTAGAGTTAGTACATATTCTAATAAAATTACTTAGCAGACATACTTTAGCTAACTTTATGGTACTACCATTAATCGAATCTAAATCTAAGAATCTTCCAAGACTTCAAATCAGCAATCCAAAGGCACATCTTGTAGATGATACAAAATCATCATTAAAGAAGTGTCAAAAAATTATTGAGGAAATATCTATAAAGATAAATTCAAAAGCAGATATAAAAGCTGCAATTAAAATCACAGCCAACCAAGACGGCTTTACCGTACAAAGAGGAAATTTGGCAGTAAAATTCTACCGAAGTGGAGATGGATACATTCGAGTCAATGACACTGGAGGTTATCCGCAAATGTTTAATTTCTCACTGGAGTTGATTGAATACCCACTGGGCATCCGCCTATGGAAAGTAAACAATAAAACCATGACGATAAAATCAGCATGCATTCACATCATGGACTCATTCATCCTTCTTGCTCATTAAAAGCTAAAATATTTAAATAATTTCTTCTCCAATGTTTCTAATTTTGGATTTTTTTATAAAAAATTCAATCAGTTATAAACTCTGACAGCTTATTAACTTATTCGGCCATATAAATTTATTATTTTCCACAGCAATACGAGCATTACTAATATCTAGTAACAAAGTGCATTATAGTTACCCATGAAACAAACCCAAAACGACCGATACTCAGACATGGTTATAACGTCGACTTATGGAAAAACTCTTCAGCTACTACTTTTAGCCGTAAAATATTCAGGTCAATTGAAATTGTTTACTGAGTAATGATGACTTGCTAGTTACCGCTGAGAAATTTTCTGCAGCTAAGCATTGAGCAGCTTGCAACATGGGTAGATTTTGTGGTTTATAGTAGAAGTAGATTGGTACAAAACCAATGACTATTGAAAGTACAAACCAACTTTCAATAAATTAGTAACCAATTGTTTTTTAAGTATTTTTTTTCAAACAGTAGGAGTCCCTCCCTCTCCGCCAGACCAAACAGATAAGCCCTTGAGTAATCAAGGGCTTTTTTGTTTTTCACTTTAGCCAGTATGCCATCAGGTATGCCATTAACTATTTGCTTTCTCGGAACAACATTGCATCATTTTGGCTAGATGATGAGACATAGCTTCAACTGTTAATCCCGGCCACTGGCAACCAAACCAGCGTTTGAGCAGAGGCATCATCTGATAGCAGTGCGCATAGGTACTCTGCCCCAGCGATCTCATTGACGAAACGCACATAAAGCCGATGTACACGGCCTCTGAGCAACTGCATCGACCATCCTGAACGAAGCGGGCTTTAATCCTGATGCGATCGAACGCCAGCTATCGCACGTGGAGACCAACAAGGTGCGTGCCGCCTACAACCGGGCGGAGTACATGGAGAAACGAGTCAAGATGATGGAGTGGTGGGCGAATTTTCTTAGTCAGACAGAAGTAGCAAGCCAGTGAGAACCGCTTCGCTCTGCCCAAAAAGTGAAAGCCGGGCGACTTTGTACAAAGTGGCCCGGCCTTCTTCCCGCCCCATTCCCTAATCAAGACAAGCACTTTTCGGTAGTAGCCAGCTTGCACCACCACCTAGAACAGCATCACTGCCAGATGGTTGTCTTCCTTAAAAAGTTCTCCAAGCGCCGCAGGGGCAAAGTGGCCAGACCGCAGGGCATTAGCAACCGGAGAAACGCTTATGATCACGCATGATCTTTTTACGCGTACTACAGCAGTAGCACCGTTATTTTTGGGGTTGGTTTACAAGACTAACAAACCATCAGATGCTCTTCAACCCCGTCAAGTGGTACACCATGCTCAAGCAAGGCTTTTCTGGCCAACATGCGAATTAACAGCCTATCAGCCAAATAGTCTTTTTGGCCTTCATAAAATTCATTGCCATCAAATGATGCCAATATCTGCTCAACCGAAAGCTGACCGATTGCAAAGCTATAGAAAATGTTTGTATCCGAAAATTTCGTTTGGTGCTTCGGGATAATCGTCCGCTTTTGCCTCACAACGCAAAACTTTCCTGCGCCTTGGTCGTGAATGATGATCCGGCGCTGCGGAACAGCTTTTTTCGGATGCTTTGAGTCCTTGCATTCTGCAGGGTTGCATCGATGGCAGCTCAGATAGGCATCATAGGCATGCAAAAAAACAATCTCACCCTCCACCTTGATTAGCGTGATTTCTGGCTCTTGGTCAGGCACTTCAACCCAACGGTGATAAATCCGAAACGACTTTCTACGCAGTCTAGGGCCATAAATCTCAAGCAATTTTCTTAACTGCTGCTCAGTTGCCTGCTTTGATCCATTTTTCCAATCACTCACAACAGACTGCTGAGTGCGGCATTCCTTGGCAATTTGGGTCTGAGTCCAGCCATCGCGTATTGCCATGTTGATGAGCTGCTTGGTATAGCGATATTTTCTCGATTTCTGTTCCATTGTGCACACTAGCAGGCGAGCTAGCTCGCCTGCTTCTTCTGGTAATGCCGTTACTTCTTGGCTGGTTGCTTTGGCTGTTGATTAGGGTTCAGCTGCTTACCACGGTTACCCTGGTTCTGGTCATAAGTCTTGTTAGTACCCTGAGTGCCTTTGTTGCCATTCTTGATATCTGCACGATGATTCGACATAGCTTGCTCCTGTTGGGGCGTGTTAAGGAGCATTCATTATGAAGAAACCAGCATGTTATGCCATTGATATATCAATGATATATCAGTGATAAATCGTGATATCGGCAGGGCGTGCTCTCAACGTTGCACGCCCTGTACAAATCAGATATCCAGCTTGGGTAGTGCCTTCACGATTTTCATAGTTGCCAGGCTTACCGTAATCACACGCAGGAACAGCTCTAGCGGGTAGCGCGGGTTGTTCATGGTTTCGGTAGCCCAGTCGTTGGCGTCGTTGACGATGCCGCTATCCGGCCCATTTGACAGGACGTTACAGTCCCAAGGCAGCAAGGTCGAATTGATCGGAGTGAGAACTAGCACCACCCTGTTTCGCAATCCAGATCATTACGATGGCGACGTACCACCGCTGCCTGACAGATTTCGTGCTGATGAGCCACATCATCTACCTCACTCCTTAATCACGCACAGAAACAAGTTCAACTGAGATTGTAGCTTTGGTTCCACCTCTGGGGCTGGCAGGGCAACCACTAGGCAGTTGAGCTATCTTCGTATGGCTGATTGGACTCAAAGTCACGTACTACTCAGTACCTGAGTATCTCAGGGGCCATAGTAACAAAAGCAAACCTTAAGTTAACCAAGTCGCTTTCAACTGGACAGACCATTTTCAACACACCAGCAATTGAGATAAGTGGTTTTACTTAAAATTACGCAAACATACACCTGCAAAGCCCGCCAGTACTTGCTTTTGCCAAGCGCTCCGTAAGCCGCACCATCATTACGCACAGGTTAGCGCTACCATCATCTCTTGACCTCAAATCGTTCGTATTTCATCCTTTTTGCATAACACCACAATGATTTAATGCCGTTATGCGTATCGCTTTACCTCGGGGAATCACCGCAGCTGCAGTCTTGTACTCTTCCTTCCTGTCCGCCGCACAAACACCAGACCAGATTTTACGGGATCAGCAGCAACAGCTTGACCTACAGCGACAAGAGCTACTCAAACGTCCCGATATCTTTGCGCCCTTACCCAAGCAAACAGAGCAGGCCCCTACCTCGCTCCCCGCGCAAGGCCCCTGCTTTGAGATTCACCATATTGCATTGCTGAATACCCCTCCAGCCTGGCAAGACTGGATGACACATGCCACTGCGGCAATCCGCGGCCAATGCATGAATGTGCCGAAACTACAAAGTCTGGTGCAAGACCTCACCAATCAGCTGATTGCACGCGGCTTTGTCACTAGCCGGGTTTATCTGCCGGAACAGAATCTCAAAACCGGCACGCTGAGGCTGGCGGTCGTTCCTGGTCGACTGGGGAGCATTCATCTCAAAGACGGCAGTAGCGATCTGTCATTGCGTGCTGCATTTCCGTTGACCTCTGGCGAGATCCTGAATGTCCGGGCACTTGAGCAAGGCCTGGAACAGCTGTCGCGCGCCCGCTCACAGCAGGCAACGATGGAAATCGTTCCAGGAGCAGAGGACGGAATGTCCGATGTCATCATCACCCGCCAGCGCGGCAAACCATGGACCGCCGCATTCAGCTGGGACGATAGCGGCCAGCCTTCAACCGGCGTACAGCAAGGTAATGCCACGCTGGGCATCGACAACGTCATCGGCATCAACGATGCCCTGTCCCTGTCGTGGAGCCAGGAGCTGGGTCAGCTTACAGACCCGCGCACCCGCTCCGATACCTTGTCCTGGGTATTACCCTGGGGGAACTGGACCGGGATGGCTAGCTATAGTGAGTCTGCCTATCACCAGCTGATTCAGGGAAGCAATCAGCTGCTGGTTTCCAGTGGTCACAGTCGTAACACCTTCCTGTCACTCTCCCGCCTCATCGACCGGGATCAGTTCAGTAAAACCGAGATAGCCCTGCAACTGACACGCAAGGCTTCACGCAGTTTTATTGCCGATGCTGAAATCCTCAACCAGCGACGTGACCTGACCGCACTTGGCCTGGAATTGTCCCACCGTCGCCAGTGGAACAGCTGGCAGCTGGATGGTGCACTGGCTTACAGCCGGGAGCTGGGACTCTGGGGCGCAATGCCCAATACCCTGGCCGCACAAAGTGGCCCCAGTGCCCGCGCCGAAATCTGGACTGCACACCTGAATATCTCCTCCCCTTTCAAACTGGGTCAGCAGAATCTGCGCTGGAGCAGTGAGTGGCGTGGGCAGTACAGCCCGAACCTGCTGATGGGCTCTGAGCAGTTCAGCATTGGCAGCCGTTATACCGTTCGCGGTTTCAATACCACCAGCCTGACAGGTCAAAGTGGCTGGGTATTACGCAACGAACTGGGCTGGGCCTTGCTACCACCTACAAGTCATGGCCGCACGCTTGATATCTTTGCTGGCCTGGATGTCGGCCAGGTAGCCCGCCAAACCGGCAGCAGTTGGGATACCAATACCCTATCAGGCTGGGCTGCTGGCCTGCGCGCTACCCTGTGCCCTGGTTTTACTGCCGAACTGAGCCATGAGCGTGCCCTTCATCAACCGACCGGTTGGAACCGCCCCGCCATTACCCATTTCCGCCTTGCCATGCAGTACTGATCCGGCACATTGAATTTTGGTAATTGACCATGAATAAAACCTGCTATCGCATTATCTTCAACAAGTCACGCCAACAATTGATGGCCGTTGCAGAAATCGTATCTGGACAAGGAAAGAACGGGACACGCAAGGGATGCGAAACCCGTAATCCATTGCCAGCGAGCGGTATACATGGAGGTGGACTGCTGTTCAAGGCGGTTGCCATTTTCACCCTGATGAGCCTGGGTGCTGCCAGCTTTGCTGCCGATATCGTTGCTGCCCCCAATGCTACCGCGGGCAAACAGCCAACCGTGATACCAGCCCCTAGCGGAATCCCTGTTGTCCAGATTGCAGCCCCCACCGCAGCCGGGGTGTCGCACAACCAGTACCAGCAATTCAATGTACCGACTGGTGGAGCCATTCTCAACAATGCCCCACAGCCAACAAGCACCCAGTTGGCCGGTTATATCGACGGTAACCGCAATCTGGCTGGCGGCCCTGCCAGGATCATCCTGAACGAGGTCACGGCACCCAATCCTTCACAGTTACGCGGCATGCTGGAAGTGGCAGGGCAAAAAGCTGAAGTCATCATTGCCAATCCATGGGGAATCAGTGTTGGCGGTGGTGCCGGTTTCATCAATACCAGCCAGGCCACCTTGACCACGGGCACACCTGTGCTAAGTAACGGCGCACTGACCGGCTACCAGGTTCGCGGTGGAAGCGTCAGCATTGATGGCACCGCAGATGTCAGCAATCTCGACAGCTTTACCATTTTGAGTCGTGCCTTGCAGGTGAATGCCGGCTTGTATGCCAGCAAGCTCAATGTGGTGCTGGGCAGCAACCTGATCAGCAAGGATACGCTGCAGGCAACGCCGATATCTGGCGACAACAACGCGCCGGCATTGGCACTGGATGTTGCCCAGTTAGGCGGCATGTACGCCGGGGTCATCAAGCTGGTGGGAACCGAAGCGGGTGTTGGCGTGAATAGCCGGGGTCAACTGATTGCCAGCCAGGGTATGCAGTTGAACAGCGCGGGCGACCTCACACTGTCTGGCAGCACCAGCGCCCAAGGCGATCTCCAGTTACAGGCGGCAGGACTGCTGGATAACAGCGGCACCACCAGCACAACCGGCAATCTGTCCGCCACCGCGGGTGGGCAAGCCCTGTTGAACGGCACACTGAGTGCCGGCAACAATCTGGCCGTGGTTGCGGCTACGGTCAACGGGAACGGCACAGCAGCCTCTGGTGTACAACCCGACGGCACACTGTCAGGCAGTGGCAGCCTGTCCATCACCGCCAGCCAGCAATTTATGCATAGTGGCCGCTTGCTGGCAGCCGGCAATACCTCCTTGCAGGGCAGCAGCCTGACTCTGGATCACGCTACGGTCAGCAGTTTGAATGGCAACGCGGCGCTCAACAGCCAAGATGATATCTCAACCCAATCGGCAACCGTTAGTGCTGGAAATACACTGACACTGCAGACCGCCACCATGCTGAACAATCAGCAAGGTGTAATGTCAGCCCGGCAATTCGATGTCCAGGCTGGCAGTGTCAACAACCAGCAAGGCAAACTGCTGGCACTGGGCAATACCGGGAATAGTCAGCTCACGGTGACACAAGCCGTGGACAACAGTGTCGGGGGGCAAATCGGCAGTAATGGGCAACTGACGGTCAGCAGCGCATCACTCAACAACAACACCGGGACACTGACCAGCGCGGCGGCGCTCTCCGTCAGCAGTACGGGTGCCATCGATAACCGGCAAGGCACACTTGCTGCCAATGCCTTGGCCGTACATGCGGCCAGCCTGAATAACCAGGGCGGCAAGATTGCCCAGCTTGGCACGGGTCAGGCCACCATCAACACGGGTAACGGGCTCTTGGACAATAGCCAGCATGGCACACTGCTCAGCAATGGCAGTTTGATGGCCAGTACCGGCAGCCTGACAAACGATGATGGTGTACTGGGCGCACAGGGTGATGTCCAACTGAGCACCCAGCAAGGGCTCAGCAATGTGGGCGGGACTATTGCCAGCCAGCAGCAACTGACGATTCAGGCCGGCAGCATCAATAACAGCCAGGGCCTGCTACAGGCCGGCAGTACCCTGAACCTGCAGGCGCAATCGCTCAGCAATAGCCAGGGCAATATCAAGGCCCTGGGGAGCGGACAAAGCCAGCTAACCTTGCAAGGCGCAGTACAGAACGACGGTACGGTCAGCAGCAACGGCATGCTGTCCCTGACTGCCGCCAGCCTGGACAACACCCATGGCAGCATCTCGACCCAGAATAACCTCGCCATTACCACCGGGCAGCTGTCCGGCATCGGCACACTGGAGTCCGGCAATGACCTGTCGCTGAGCCTGCAATCCGACTTCAGCAATGCCAGCGGCAGCACCATCCTTGCCAACCGCAATCTCAGCATCAGCACCAGTGGTGACATCAGCAATGCCGGCGCTTTGCAGGCGGCCAACAATCTCACTCTGAACAGCCAGACCTTGCACAACAGCGGTGTGATGCAGGCCAATGGCACACTTGCCTCTACCCAAACACAATCTGCCAGCAATAGCGCCAGCGGGGTCATTGCCGGTCAAACCGTCAACCTGACAGCCCCGACCCAGACCAACCAGGGCCTGATTACCGGCCAGGCTCTTACCCTGCAAGGTGCTGACCTGGTCAACGACGGCAGCACCGCAGCCATTGCCTCCACCGGCAATCTCTCCCTGCAATTGACCAACAGCATCAACAATACCAATGGGGCGCTGATTACGGCTGAGCAAGACCTGGCCATTGGCAATGCCCCCCAACCCGTCAACCTGCTGAACAACAATCAGTCCACCATTAAGGCCGGCGGCAATGCGACGGTATACGCGACGACGTTCACCAATGCATCTAATCCGGTGACGGTGACACAGAGTTCAACGAGCAGTAGCAAATCTCAAACGACGCTAGGACTGCCCTCTGCTTGTTCACAATGGAACGAATCCATTTCGACCAATGACCAAGGGGACAGTAACTATTATTGCGGCTCTTCTTTTAGATATATCGGGCAACTTGGTTTCAGCAATGGAACGCATGTTGACAGCTGGCAAACCTATTCAACCCATACAAATGCAAAGGGAGATTTAGTTACCTCCACAGCTTACCATTACGAAAAATTCACCTTTATACAAGATGATCCAAGCAGTAAAACGCTAACCGTACGACTAGATACACTGACGACATCATCCAGTAATGGTAGCAGTTGGGTTTTTGCCAACTGGAGCAATCCTGACGACCCAATCTGGAGCAATCGGACAGTCCAGATTCAAAATAGGGTCACCCCCTTGACCACCACCCAGACCATTGCCTATTTCAGTCAGTCTGGATCGGGTTATCAATACATCCCAGGATATAATCCGGCAGGCAATCTCCTATCTTACGACCTGCAAAGCGGGGGCTCCTCCGGCGTATTTGTCATGACACCTGGGCAAATTAATACGATAAATGGTCTCAGCGATGTTAATGGTGCACCGACAGCCTACCCTGTAACGGGTAACGGATTATCCTTCTCAGCAGGCGCGCTTATTATTTCAGGTAGAGATACCGTCGCTCAGGTCAACGAAATCAGCCGGTTGACAAACACCACCGTGACCACCGACCAGGCCAGCGGCACCGCCAATCCCGCCCAGCTCCTGGTTGGCGGCGACCTCAGTCTCAATGCACAAAGTGTCACCAATCAGTACAGCACCATTGCTGCTGGCAACAATCTGGATGTAAAAGCCGGAACCGCCGTCAACAATATTGGCCAGAGCCTGAATCAGACCACCGTTGCCGACATCACCAGTACCTTCAGCACCAGCGGGGATACTTTTAGCGGCTCGCGCTACCAGACCAATAGGCGCGACACCACGGTACAGCAAATCGGTAGTCTGGATGCCATTTTTGCGGGCAATCAAACCGTTACCATCTCCGCACCCAGCATCAATAACAGCACCATCCATCCGGCCAATATTGCCGCCAGCAATGGCAGTGCACCGCCAGCGGCCAGCAACACACAGGCGCTGGTTGGCAACCCAGTAAGCGGCAGCTTCCAACTGCCAAGTGGCGGTCTGTTCCATACCGCCACAGCGCCGGGGCAGCACTATCTGGTAGAGACCGACCCACGCTTTACCCGGTACGCCAGCTTTATCTCATCCGACTACATGCTCAGCCGGCTGGGATACGACCCCAACATCATCCAGAAGCGGCTGGGGGATGGTTATTACGAACAGCAACTGGTCAGCCAGACCATTACCAAGCTGACCGGACAGCGCTTCCTGACTGGTGACACGTCCGCCACCCAGCAATATCAGGCGCTGATGAATAATGGTGTCCAAGTCGCACAGCAGTTCCAGTTAAGCCCTGGCATTGCCTTATCTGCCGAACAAATCGCCAGACTGACCCAGCCTATCGTGTGGCTGGTTACCCAGCATGTTGATGGCCAGGATGTACTGGTGCCCACCGTCTACCTGCCGGGCAGCACGCCTAGCATGGCAGGACAAGGCGCAGTCATCGGCGGCACCACGATGCTGCTGTCAGCCAATGGCAGCCTGAGCAATAGCGGCACCCTGCAAACCACAGGCGGCGTACTCGCAGCACAAGCACAGAACATTGCCATTAATAGCGGGGTGGTCAAATCAGACAATGCCATCACACTGCAGGCCAGCCAGAACCTGACCCTGGCCTCCTCTGCCGATCAACTGGGGCGCACCGCTACCGTCAGCGGCGGCTCTGCCCTGCTGCAAGCTGGAAACGACCTCACCGTCAGTGCCGCCAAGGTAAAAACTACTGGTGATGCCACTCTCACCGCAGGGCAGAATCTCAACATCACCGGCACACAGACGACGCAGCAGCTCGGCACCTACTACGCAGGCAGCAGCTGGTCGCAAACCAAAACCAATACCGTCGCCAGCACTATTGATACCGGGGGCAATCTGCAACTGGCAGCCGGTAATGACATGAACCTGAAAGCGTCGGCAGTCACCAGTGGCGGTAATCTGGTTGCGGCTGCCAGCAATACCCTGAATGTCCAAAGCACCACCGACACGACCCAGCAGCAGATGAATGGTAGAAGCACCGGCTTTACCAACCGGACAGATACACTCAACAGCGCCAGCCTGACTGCCAAGGGGGATACCACTCTGGCAGCAGGACAATCCTTGAACCTGACTGCTGCGCAGGTACAGGGTAGTGGTCAGACCTCCCTGCAGGCAGGCCAGGACATTAATCTCAACGCACTCGCCACTACCCAGGCTAGCAGTAACTACCGGCAAAACTACGAACATCGCCAAAGCGACACCGCGCAAAATGGCAGCACCCTAGCTGGTGACAATGGCCTGACCATCGTAGCCGGGCAGGATATCAAGACACAGGGCGCGCTATTGAATAGCACGCAGGGCACCGCCACCCTGGCCGCCGGGCGCGACCTGCAGCTTGGCACATCGGAATCCGCCCATAGCGACTACACCAAGGTAGTCACCCACAAGAGCGGCTTCTTCAGCAGCAGTACCACCACCGACATCAGCAGCCATGACAGCACCACGCTGAACAGCACCCAGCTTGGCGCCAATCAAGTGAACTTGCAGGCAGGACGCGACGTGGTGGTCACCGCCTCCAACGTCAATGCCACCGGAGCATTGAATGCCACCGCCCAGCGGGATATCGATCTGCAGGCACAAATCCGCAAGGATGCCTCCAGCTATTTCCATCAGGAACAAAAATCCGGCCTTTCCGCCAGCTTGCTGACGGGCATCCAGTTTGGCAGCAGCCAATCGCAGGAAAGTGATAAATCCAGGGCGTCATTGCAAACTGGTAGTACCTTGAGTGGCCAGAATGTCACCCTGCTTGCCGGGAGAGATGCTGGCGCCAGCGCCGCTACCGTACTGGCCGACCAAAACCTGCAAGTGCAAGCCGGCCGGAACGTCAACATCCTGGCCGCCACCAACACACTGGAAACCACACACCAGGCCAGCTCCAGCAGCAGCGCATTCGGCTTGCTGCCAGGAGCTGCCCCTCGCTGGACACTGTTTGGAGCCACCTCCAGCAAAGAAAATGGCACCCAGACCAGTACCACCCAAAGCACCAGCCTGCTTAGCGCCAATAGCGGCAATCTGACCGTGCTGGCCGGGGCTGACAACCAATACACCGGAACGGGCCAGGGCAATCTGCTCAGCCAAGGAGCCAACCTGCAAGCCAAGCAAACCGCCACCCTGCAAGGCAATGCCGTCACCCTGGACGCCATCAGCAATCAGGACAACAACCAATACCATCAGGAAACCAAGAGCTTCACCATCGGCAGCCAGTTGTCTGGCACCGTAGGTAGCGTCATCACCAGTGTTTACGACGCTGCCCAGGCCGCGCGCAATACCTCCAACGACCGTCTGCAAGGCGCACTGGCCCTCAAGGCTGGCTACGATGCTTACAAGCTGATGAATGGAGGGGCTGCCAAAGCACTGCAAGATCAAGCCGCCGCCAATATCAAAGACAGCGCTAACAATGCCAGTCGTGGCAATGCATCGGCTTTCGGTGTCAGTACCACGGTCGGTAGCAACAGCAGCAGCCAGGACAGCAGCAGTAGCAGCACCACCCAGCGCGGCACCATCGTCCAGGCCGATACCCTCAACATCACCGCCACCGATGGTAACCTCAGTGCCACCGGGGCCAAGCTGCAAGCTACCGGTATCAACCTGTCCGCCAGCAAGGACATCCTGCTGCAAGCGGCCACCAACACCGCCGAAGTTCACAACAAGAACGAATCCAGCAATGCCAGTGCCGGTGCCACCTTCGGCTTCGGTCAGCAAAACGGTATTAGCTTCCAGGTGGGCGTCGGCCAAAGCCAGGGCGTGGCCAATGGTAGTGAAACCACCTACGACAACACCCTGGTCACCGCCAGCAATCAGCTGAACCTGCACAGCGGCAATGACACTACGCTGTTTGGCGCACAGCTGGCCGGCAAAACAGTCAATGCCGACGTCGGCGGCAAACTGGCCATCACCACCCTGCAAGACCAAAGCCAGTACGAAAGCCACCAGTCCTCCAGCGGCTTCGACATCAGCGTCTGCGTGCCACCC
>NZ_JASLFG010000020.1:0-24268 GCF_030150775.1 Aquitalea sp. | reverse complement strand
TAGCTTGCGACGTTCAAGCGGAGGTTAACCAAACCTCCCGGTCAAAACTTTGCTTAAGATCATGAAACAGTCATGAAATATGCCGACCTGCGGGACTTTGTTGCTCAATTGGAACAGCAAGGTGAATTGAAAAGAATCGATATACCGGTGTCTCCTTATCTGGAAATGACCGAGATCGGCGACCGGGTGCTGAAAGCTGCTGGCCCGGCTCTGCTGTTCACGCACCCCCGGCAAGATACCCAGTCATACAGCATGCCGGTACTGGCCAATCTGTTTGGCACACCCAAGCGGGTAGCCATGGGAATGGGGGCCAGCGATGTCATGCAACTGCGGGAAATCGGCAAGACGCTGGCCTATCTGAAAGAGCCGGAACCGCCCAAGGGCTTGCGTGAAGCCTGGGACAAGCTGCCGCTGCTCAAACAGGTGCTGTCGATGGCACCCAAGGTGGTCAGCAAGGCAGCTTGCCAGCAGATCGTGTGGGAAGGCGAGCAGGTTGATCTGTCACGGCTACCTATCCAGCACTGCTGGCCGGGCGATGTTGCCCCGCTGATTACCTGGGGCCTGACGGTGACCCGCGGTCCCAACAAGAAACGACAGAATCTGGGCATCTACCGCCAGCAGGTGATAGGCAAGAACCGCGTCATCATGCGCTGGCTGGCCCACCGTGGTGGCGCGCTGGACTACCGTGAATTCCGCCAGCAGCACCCGGACCAGCCCTACCCGGTAGCCGTGGTGCTCGGCTGCGATCCGGCCACCATTCTGGGCGCAGTCACCCCGGTGCCCGATACCTTGTCGGAATACCAGTTTGCCGGCCTGCTACGCGGCAGTCGTACCGAGTTGGTGAAGTGCATCGGCTCTGACTTGCAAGTACCGGCACGGGCCGAGATTGTTCTGGAAGGCCATATCCATCCCGATGACATGGCACTGGAAGGCCCGTATGGCGACCATACCGGCTATTACAACGAGCAGGATCACTTCCCGGTATTCACCATCGACCGCATCACCATGCGTGAGAATCCGATCTATCACAGTACCTATACCGGCAAACCACCGGACGAGCCTGCGGTGCTGGGCGTGGCACTGAACGAAGTATTTGTGCCCATTCTGCAAAAGCAGTTTCCGGAGATCGTCGACTTCTATCTGCCGCCGGAAGGCTGCAGTTATCGCATGGCGGTAATCAGTATCAAGAAGCAATATCCTGGCCACGCCAAGCGGGTGATGATGGGTTGCTGGAGCTTCCTGCGCCAGTTCATGTACACCAAGTTCATCATCGTGGTGGATGATGACGTGGACTGCCGCGACTGGAAGGAAGTGATGTGGGCCATTACCACCCGCATGGATCCGGTACGCGATACCACTCTGATCGAGCATACCCCGATTGATTATCTGGACTTTGCCAGCCCGGTTTCCGGTCTGGGCGGCAAGATGGGGCTGGATGCCACCAACAAGATGCCGGGCGAAACCAATCGCGAATGGGGTGTCCCCATCGTAATGGATGATGCCGTCAAGACCAGGGTGGATGCCCTGTGGGCGCAACTCGGACTGTAAGTGACCTTGCCGGGCCGGCTATTTTCCTGCCGGCCGGCAATGCCTGTTATCATCGCGGCGTCAATTCGTATCTGGAGCATTCATGTCTGATCTGCACAACCCCAATTCCACCCAGCGCCTGAAGCGCCTGAACCATCGCCAACGCAAGAAAATGCGCGTGGGTGAATACCGCGAGCTTGGCTTCCACTTGATTGCCACCGTTGCAGCCAATGTCAATACCGACAGTCTGCTGGATGACTGGCTGAACTGCATTGATGAAGCAGCCATCAGCTTTGGCGGCCATTTCGATGGCAAGAGCCGCCTGGAAGGCGTGGTATTCCCGGTGGGCGAAGTAGCCATTACCGAAGAAATCCGCGCCAAACTGGTAGCCTGGCTACAAGCACGCAGTGAAGTTTCCGATGTTGAAGCGGGTGACCTGATCGATTTGTGGCACTCGGTGTAATTTCGCTGCCACCCTATAGAAAAGAACCGGCTTAAAAGCCGGTTTTTTTCATTGCAGCGCACTTTTATCGCGGGCTCAGGACAGCTTGCGAAATACCCGGTAACCGACATATAACCAGGTCTCTCTGGCGAGAAATTTTATCTTGTTGCTCCAGCTGACATAACGGCTGGACTGGGTAGGTGCCGGCGCAGCGGCCAAGCCCAGATCATGCGCCATCAACACCGCACGGCGCATGTGCAGCGGGTCGCTGACCAGCAAAAAAGAATGTATCCCGAAAGGACCTGCCAGCTTGCCGGCATTTTCCAGGTTCTGCCATGTAGTACGGGATTCGTTTTCCACCAGCATGGCTGTCATCGGTACGCCCTGGCGCAAGGCGAACTCGCGGCCGACATCGGCCTCGGTTGGATAACCCGGCTCCGGCGTACCACCAGTAAACACGATCCAGCGCACCCTCCCCTGTTTGTAGAGTGTCACCGCATGATTGATACGCTCACGCAAAACCGGTGAAGGCTTGCTGCCCCAGGCAGCGGCCCCCAGTACCAGCGCGGCATCGGCCGGTGTGCTGGCTGGCTCGTCTGCATAATGCACAATGGTCCAGGCCATGTAGCCAAAGCCGAGCAATACCATCAGCACGGCCAGCAGGAAACCTTTGAGCATCAGACGCAGATAAAGCATGAAGCAATGGCCAATGGCAGCAGGAAGAGGAAAAACCCGATTGTAACCCTGTTGACGGACAGATGGCAGCCACTGACGGTTCACCCTGCTGGCATGACTGGTAGTCGGTCGAGCAAGAAATCGGCAGCTAGATTACTTTTCCAGATCCCAGATTGCCGCCTGCAGTGACTCCATGCGCTGACTGAGTGCCTGCTGTGCATCTTCCAGCGCCTGGTTATAAATCTGCCGGCCAATCTGCGCCGCCACAAAGTCGAGCAGGAACTGGGCGTCAAATGCCCCGACATCCACTTGCAATTCACTGGACAGGTATTGCTGCAGAGCAGGTGCCAATTGTTGTAATTGCTGCTGACTGAGCATGGACTGGGTGGGCATGGCTGGGCTTTCATCCGAATGAAGCCCGGCATTGTGCCTTGCGGCAAGGCCTGCTGCAAAGGCGATTGTCCGGCTCTAGCGCAAAAGTGCGCGTCCGATATCCACCAGACCTTGCAATAAATGCTGGCCGGTGCGCTGTTGCAAACGCTGTCCAGTCTGGTAAAGCTGACAGGGGTCGTGGGTTGGTGCTGGCAGCTGGCGGTATAGCGCCAGCTGGGTCTGGCCATTGCCATGTAGCAACGTGATGGTATCGGCCCCCGCCCGGCGGACCAGCCGGGTCAGCTTGTCGGGCAAAGCCGCCTGACTACACCACACATGGCCGGAGTGAAAGGCGGACGAGCGCAGTACTTCTTGCTGACTACGGCCATGCTCGGCAAGGCAGCTCAGCCAGCGCGGGCTGTTTTCCAGCCACCAGATCAGTGCCTGTATCATGATCAAGCTCCATTGTGCATTGCACAATAAGCTTATACATCCAGTCCCTGACTGGCACAAGCAATAAAAAAATGGCCGGGTAAGCTACCCGGCCAACACAGGAAAGTCGGTACCGGACAAGTACCGACAGCAGAACACGGTTATGACAGCCAGCGTGGCTGTGTCAAAGCTTCGGGCAGCAGGGCTTCGTCCAGCTGGGCACGCTGCATCAGCCCGCGCTCCAGCACGATATCGTAGACACTGCCACCGGTGGCATGCGCCTCGGCAGCCACAGCAGTGGCGGCGGCGTAGCCGATGATGGGGTTGAGTGCGGTCACCAGACCGATGGAATTGAGTACGTCGCTACGCAACTTGGCTTCATTGGCTGTGATGCCTTTGACGCAATGCTCGGTCAGCGTGCTGCAGGCGTTGGCCAGATGACGCACGCTGCGGAACATGCTGTAGGCAATCACTGGTTCGAAGGCATTGAGCTGCAGCTGGCCGCCCTCGGCAGCCATGGTGATGGTCATGTCGTTGCCGATCACCTCGAAAGCTACCTGGTTGACCACTTCCGGAATCACCGGATTGACCTTGCCCGGCATGATGGATGAGCCAGCCTGACGGGCCGGCAGATTGATGTCGCCAATGCCGGCGCGCGGACCGGATGACAGCAGGCGCAAGTCGTTGCAGGTTTTGGACAGTTTGACTGCCACGCGTTTGAGCACGCCGGACAGCTGCACGAATGCACCACAATCCTGGGTGGCTTCGATCAGGTTGGGTGCCGTCATCAGCTTGAGGCCGGTCAGTTCCGAAAGGTGTAGACACACCAGCCGTGCATAGTCCGGGTGAGCGTTAATGCCGGTGCCGATGGCGGTGGCACCCAGATTGATTTCCAGCATCAGGGCGCGGGCCTCGCTCAGGCGCTGTTCGTCCTCGCCCAGCATCACCGCATAGGTCTGGAATTCCTGACCCAGCGTCATCGGCACGGCATCCTGCAGCTGGGTACGGCCCATCTTCAGTACGTTCTTGAATTCTTCTGCCTTGGCGGCAAAGGCTTCTCGCAACACGAACATGGTGCGCTGCAGGCGCAGCACGCCCCAGTAGGTGGCCAGGCGCAAGGCGGTAGGGTACACGTCGTTGGTGCTCTGCCCCATGTTGACGTGTTCATTGGGATGCAGCTTGTCGTACTCGCCCTTGACGTGGCCGAGGATTTCCAGTGCACGGTTGGCGATGACTTCGTTGGCATTCATATTGGTGGACGTACCAGCACCACCCTGAATCACATCCACCACGAACTGGTCGTGCAACTTACCATCCACCAGCTCGTCGCAAGCATCGACAATAGCCTGGGCACGCACATCATCCAAGAGACCAAGATCACGGTTAGCCTGGGCAGCTGCTTTCTTGATCTGCGCCAGGGCGATGATCAGGTCGCCATAGCTGGAGATGGTTTGGCCAGTGATGGGAAAGTTCTCCACTGCCCGCAGGGTGTGGACACCCCAGTATGCCGCAGCCGGGACGGCGCGATCGCCAAGCAGGTCGTGTTCGATACGGGTGGACATGCAGCAAGCCTTTGTCAGTAGTCCCCGCCCATGCGGAGTGATGGGGGCAGACTGTAGGCCGGCAGGAGGTGGCTTGGCTAATTCCGATTCGCAATCACATCATGCAAATTTTGCATAACCATGAAAGTACCTGGTTTTCTGAACACTGGGATGACGCTAGCCTGGCTGTCCAAGCGGCACTGGCATGCAGGATGAGCCAGTTGAAACCGTGGGGACTGGCCTGGATATCAGCTCATCGATTGCGGCAGCATCCGCAGCACTGCCGCCAACCACGCCTGGACTCAGAATGGAGAATGCAGGTAGCCCAGATCCCCCGCCTTGAGTAGGTGATACTGCCCCTTCTGATAGCGCAACACCGTGATACTGCTATTGGGAATATCCACTCCCTTGGCCTGCCCTGCTACCAGCAGGTCCAGAATGGTAAGAATGGCACCACCATGGCTGACAACCAATACTTTGCCACCGCCAGTCGCCAAGGCCTTGCTTACTACATCTTGCATGCCGGCACGCAGCCGCGACTCGATCTGCGGATAGGTTTCCGCCCAGCCGCGCGGGTCTGCGTCATGAATAGCCTGCGCAATGGCCCGGTCACTCATCTTGCTTGTGAACGCGCCCCAGTTTCCCCACTGCGGATCAAAGATCATCCCCTGCTGACGGAATAAAGGCGTCCACATCTCCACATCTGGTCTGCCTTCAAAGCTGCCGTAACTCCATTCCCGAAAGCGCTCATCCTCCTGCACCGGCAGCATGCCCTGCTTTCCCTGCGCCAGCACTATCCTGGCCGTGGCGCGCGCGCGCCCCAGATCGCTGCTATAGACGGCGATGAAGTGGGTAGCGGCCAAGCCCCTGCCAGCCTCTTCAGCCCCCTTGATACCCTCTGCCGTTAACGGAGTATCAGACCAGCCCTGCACCTGACTGGTGGTATTGAACATGGTTTTACCATGACGCAATAAATACACATCCACCACCGGGCTGTCGGCCGCAACCGCCAGCTGGCCGGTATGCATGACCAGACAACACACCATCCATTGCACAATTTTGCCGTACTTCATTACTACCCCCTCTGCCGTGGTGAACCTTAGCGAGAGGCCATGCTAGAAAATCGGCACGCAAGTAACAGCAGGCAATCGTCTACAATTTGCAAAGATTGCTCCGAATCTGACCTGCTTGCTACACCGGTTGTGTACTGGCGACCAGGTAATCCCAGAAAGCATCCAGTTCGGGACGGCTGCGTTTGTTGTCGCGATACAGGCGTACTTCCATGTCCACGCTCCAGCCTTGCGCTGCAGCCAATACCAGTTGTTTGGTACGCAGCTCGTTCTGTACCGAGCCGGTAGGTAGAAATGCCACGCCATGTCCTTCCAGCACCATGTTTTTCAGCCCCTCCGCCATATCCGTTTCATAACGCAGCGACAGGAAGGTGGGAGCAGGTGCGGCTTCAAGAATCAGGTCGGTCATCAGGCGGAAGTAGGCATTGCTGGCATAGCCGAGGAAAGGCAGCGGCTGCGCGGCGCTGCCGGGCAAGGCATGGCTAGGGCTGTGGTCAGGATTGCTGCGGACATAGGGACGCAATGTTTCCACCCCCAACCTGAGTCCGCTGTAGCGCGGATCGGTCAGTTCCACCGGTTGCTTCGGGTGGTGATAGCACATCAGCAAATCGCAGCCGCCCTCAACAAATGCCAGCAAGGCATCATGCACATTGCTGGCCTGCAAGCGGCAGGACAGCGGGCCAAAGCCCTGCTCGATCCGGGTGAGCCATTTGGGGAAGAAGGAAAACGACAAGGTATGTGGTACGGCAAGGCTGAGGGTACCTGCCGGCAAGGGCTGCAAGCCGCGCAACTGGGCCCGGGTACTGTTGATCTGTGCCAGCATCTGCACCGCCTGCTCCCGCAGCAATTCGCCTGCCGCTGTCAGCTTGGTCGGATAAGTGGTGCGATCAATCAGGTCGGCACCAAACCAGCTTTCCAGCGATTTTATACGCCGTGAAAATGCCGGCTGAGTAAGGTGACGAACCTCGGCGGAACGGGTAAAACTACCGGTATCAGCCAGAACCAGAAAGTCCTCCAGCCAGCGGGTTTCCATTCTGATTAACTCCCAAGTCTGTTGCTGTTAATTATTCTTTAAATTCAGCCAACTATTCAGAGCATTCGCAGTCAATTTTGGCAGGATTTGATATTTTACAATGTTGCACCGCACATTGCCCCTACAATGCTGCAAACGAAAAACTTGTCCGACAATGAGAATCACACACACTATCTGGCGACGGGTCCTAGGCCTGTTGCCCGGCGAAATTGCCAGCGATGAAACCAGCTGGCTGATCAGTCCTCATCAACACATGCCCTTGCTGCAGCAGCGCCGTGCGCTGATGCTGGTTAATCGCGTCCGGCTGTTTGCCCTGTTGTTTGCGGTGCTTACCCCGCTGTGGATCGTGGTAGACGTGCTTGCCCTGCCGGCGGGGTTGTGGGAAAGGCTGGCTACCCTGCGTCTGCTCTCCACCGTCGCCTTTGCCGCACTGGTGGTGTGGTATCCGCAGGATGGGCGGCTGAAGCCGGCCTATCAGGGCATGGCCATGCTGTTTGCCATCCCTACCCTGTTCTACATCGGCTCACACATGCTGATGACACAGTACCACCTGGAAGGCGTATCTGCCGCAGTGGGGACCGGCTATGCCTTCCTGCCTTTTGTGCTGCTGGCTGCCATTGCCATCTTCCCCCTTACCCTGCTGGAAAGCCTGGCCTTTGCCATGCCGGTGCTGCTGGCTTATGCACTGGCCTGGATATTGGACTGGTCGGTTGCCAGTTGGCCATCATTCGGTGGTGAATTCTGGTTGCTGTCGCTGCTGGCGGCGGTTTCATCGCTGGCCAGTATCAGCCAGCTGGCCTTTATCATCGCCCTGGTAGGACAGACCATTCGCGACCCGCTCACGGCAGCCTTTTCACGCCGCAGCGGTATCGAAATGCTGGAGCTGCAACTGGTGAATGCCGAAAGAAACCAGCTGCCACTGGCAATTGCCTTCATCGATCTGGATCACTTCAAGAGCATTAACGATGCCTTTGGTCATGCCGCTGGCGACAAGACTCTCAAGCAGCTGGTGCAGCAGATCCAGCTGAATATGCGGCGGGGCGACGTACTGGTGCGCTGGGGTGGAGAAGAGTTTCTGCTGCTGATGCCCAATACCGACCGGCTTCAGGGTGAGATTGCCTTGGAACGCCTGCGTAACAACGGTCTGGGTCAACGCCCGGACGGTACACCGCTGACCGCCAGCATCGGCCTGGCAGAGCGACTGGCAGACAAATGCAATGCGCGCCGCCAGTTGGTGGAGCTGGCCGATGCGCGCATGTATCAGGCCAAACAGCAAGGACGGAACCAGGTAATCAGCCGCTAGGCGGCCAATCGCTTCAACCCTGTTGCAGCACTACCCAGTCCTGGGTTGCAGGGGCGGCGCGGAATTCATGCACCACTTGCTGCATCAGCGCGAATGCCTGTGCGCCATCGAGCGCGTGGCAGGCTTCGTCCAGCTGTTGCAGGAAGTGCTGCAGTTCCTCTGCCGGCAGATGGTATTCCTGTGCCCGCAGGATGCGCGGATGGTCGGTGGCCAGTACGTTGTCGCCGATCAGCAGCTCTTCGTACAGCTTCTCGCCCGGTCGCAAGCCGGAGAAGCGGATCTCGATATCGCCACCCGGGTGCTTGTCATCACGCACTTCCAGCCCGGACAGATGCACCATGCGCCGCGCCAGTTCGGCAATTTTCACCGGCTCGCCCATGTCCAGCACAAATACATCACCGCCCTCGCCCATCGCCCCGGCCTGAATCACCAGTTGGGCCGCTTCCGGAATGGTCATGAAGTAACGGGTGATGTCCGGGTGGGTGACCGTAACCGGTCCGCCGGCCTTGATCTGCTTCTTGAACAGGGGCACCACCGAACCGGAGCTGCCCAGCACATTGCCAAAACGCACCATGACAAAACGGGTGTTGCTGCCGCTGGCGTGACGGCCCTGCAAGGTGAGTTCGGCCAGCCGCTTGGTGGCACCCATCACATTGGTGGGGCGTACCGCCTTGTCGGTGGAAATCAGCACGAAGGTATCCACGCCGCAGTCTTCTGCCGCGCGCGCAGTGGTATCGGTACCAAAGGCATTGTTGACGATGCCGGCCACCGGATTGTGCTCCACCATCGGCACATGCTTGTAAGCGGCGGCGTGATACACGGTTTCCACCTGGAAGGTACGCATGATCTGGCACAGGCGGGCATAGTCGGTGACCGAGCCGAGCACCGGCGTGCGCGGGATATCCGGTGCCAGTTGCGACAGTTCCTGATCGATGGCGTACAGGGCAAATTCGGTCAGCTCGAACAGCACGATGCGCGCCGGATTGTTGCGCGCGATCTGCCGTACCAGCTCGGAGCCGATGGAGCCGCCCGCACCGGTCACCATCACCACCCGGCCCTGGATGTTGCGGGCCAGCAGTTCGGGACGTGGCGGTACCGGGTCACGACCCAGCAGGTCTTCGATTTCCACTTCCTTGAGTTCTTCCACCCGCGCTTCACCCGATACCAGGTCAGCCATACCCGGCAGACGCTTGATAGGAATGCGCAGGTGTTCCAGCGACTCCAGGATTTCACGCTGCCGACCACGGCTGACCGAAGGCATGGCCAGCAGGATGCAACTGGCGGTGGTTTCCTCGATCAGCAGCGGCAAATCTTCCGGCGCATGCACGGTCAGGCCGCGGTAGGTACGCCGCCAGCTTTCCGGATTGTCATCGACAAAGGCCATCGGCCGGTATTCCTTGCCAGCCTGCAAGGCCAGCATCAGCTGCACCCCGGCCTGACCGGCACCGTAGATGATGACGTGTTCACGCGGGGCATCTACTGAATCGATCCGCCGCACCAGGCCGCGCAGCACAAAGCGGCTGCCGCCGATATAGGCCATGGCGAACATCCAGAAAATGATGATGGACGAACGCGGGAACGGTGCAATGCGCGCCATCACGATCACCGCCGTCAGCACCAGCACCGCCAGGCTGACCCCGGTGAACACGGTGTAGACAATCTTGTCGTCCAGATACTTCAGCACCGCACGGTACAGCCCCAGCTTGACGAAGATGGGAATCACCCACAGCGGCGGCACGATGAAGATCCACAGATACGGGTCCAGCTTCGGGTCCCAGTAGCCGCCCAGGCGCAACACCACGGCGCTCCACAGGGCCAGCGGCAGCAGCAGCGCATCCATCAGCGCCAGCAGCGCCATCTTGTTGTGACGGGAAAAGGTCAGCAGTTTGTCTAGCATGTCGAATCGACTTTCACGGCCATCAGCGCAGCACGATTTTCAGCAAGGTGGCGAAGATGATGCGGATATCTTCCAGCAGGCTGTGGGTTTGCGCATAGCGCAGGTAATAGCCCAGTTTTTCCGGCAGAATCTGTTCGATATAAGCACGTTCCGGGTCCGCCGCGCGGCCCAGGATCTCGTTTTCATCAATCATGCGGATGGAGGCCCAGTCGGTAATGCCGGGGCGCACCGACAGCACGATGTCTTTCACTTCTTCCGGGTAGTGCGCCACGTACTTGGGCACTTCCGGGCGCGGGCCCACCAGGCTCATGTCGCCGAACAGCACGTCCAGCAACTGCGGCAGTTCGTCCAGCTTGCTCTTGCGCAAAAAGCGCCCGGCACCGGTGACGCGGCTGTCCGCCCCCACGGTCAGCTGGCCCTGTACTTCGGTATTCACCTGCATGGTGCGGAATTTGTGGATGCGAAACAGCATGCCGCCGCGCCCTACCCGCACCTGGCGGAAAAACACCGGGCCGGGGGAATCGAGCTTGATCCACAGCGCCACCAGCAGCAGCGGCCCGGCCAGCAGCAGCAGGCCGATGCTGGCGGCAATCAGGTCGAACAGGCGCTTGAGCAGTGCCGAGCCGGCACCCGGCGGACGGCAGCACGGTGGTAACAAGGCCGGGCCTTCACCCGGCGCTAACGGCTTGTGCTGACTCATGCGCCCAGAATCTCACGCATGGCGACAATCACGCGGGTCTGATCGTCCTCGTTCATGCGGGTGTACAGCGGCAGGGTGACTTCGGCCTCGAAGGCGGCATCCGCCACCGGGAAGGCGGCACGGTCCAGCTGATAGCCATCGCGCCATACCGGCTGGCGATGCAGCGGAATGAAGTGCACCGAGCAGCCAATGCCCTTTTCCGCCATGCGCAGGATGAAGTCGTCACGGCTGATGCCGGCTTCCGGCTTGATGCGCACCGGGTAGAGGTGCCAGGCATGACGGTCCCCGGCATGGGCGGGGCGGGCCGGCAGAATCAAGGGCAAGTCGGCCAGTTCGCGGTCGAAACGCTGGGCCATGACTTCGCGCTTTTCGCGGAAGGCGACAATCTTCTTCAGCTGGTGGATGCCCATGGCAGCGGCGGTGTCCGGCATATTGTATTTGAAGCCGGGGGCGATCACTTCGTAATACCAGGCCGGGGTCTTGGACACATAGCGGTCGAAGGCATCCCGGCTGATGCCATGCAGACGCATGATCTTGCAGCGGGCAATGATGTCCTTGTTCTTCGATACCACCATGCCGCCTTCGCCGGTGGTCATGGTCTTGTTGGCGTAGAAGCTGAACACGGTGACGTCCGAATCCAGCGTGCCCACCAGCTTGCCCTTGTAGGTGGTCGGCAGGGCATGCGCAGCGTCTTCCACCACTTTCAGGCCGTGCTCACGCGCGATGGCGATGATTTCGTCCATCTCGCAAGCCAGGCCGGCAAAATGCACCGGCATGATGGCGCGGGTCTTCGGGGTGATGGCGGCACGGATGGCAGCCGGACTGATATTGAAAGTGGCCGGGTCTACATCCACCACCACCGGGTCCGCACCCAGATAGCGCACCACTTCGGCCGTGGCAGTAAAGGTGTAGCTGGGGACAATTACTTCGTCACCCGGCTGGATGCCGATGGCTTCCAGCGCCAGATGCAGGCCGGCGGTGGCGGAGTTCACCGCAATCGCTTCCACGCCTTCGCCAATGAAAGCAGCAAAGTCGGCCTCGAATTGCTTGGTCTTGGGGCCGGTGGTCACCCAGCCGGAACGCAGGGCATCGACCACTTCATTGATTTCGTCTTCGCCGATATCCGGCAGGGCAAAGGGCAGGAATTTCTGTTCGCTCATTTTCGTCATCTTCAATAGGCGTCGTTGTTCATGGCTGGCAGCCGACGCATGGCTGCCAGTCGCGTATTCGGTCTTGTCAGCGGCGCTGAGAGCGGCTAACAAAATAGCGTAGCGGCCCTGGGGCAAGGCGCGCCGCCGCAGACAGTACAATCAGTACGGCAAGGCGGCGCAACGCAGCAGCAGGGTTTTTGTCAGCTGCGCTTACTGGCGCGCCAGATTATCCGTGGCCGGTTCCTCTTTCAGCGCATCGGCGGCGCGCTTGCCCAGCTTCTGCGTGGGCAGTTCCACCCAGCGGTTGATGGCCAGTGCCAGACACCAGGTCAGCACGGTGGCGGCGGCCACCAGCAGCCACCACGGCAGATTGTACATAGCCAGCACTTCCATCAGCACATAGCCGGCATTGGAATGACAGACATACCAGGCATAGCTGACGGCGGCCACGCGTGCCAGCCACGGGCTGCTCCACAGTGCCGGACGCAGCACACCCAGCACGAACAGGCTGATGCCGATGGCGTAGCTGCCGTACAGCTCTGGCGATGGCCAGTTGGTCACCCACACAAACAGCGCCAGCAGGCCGACAAAATGCAGCACGGTTTCCACTGCTCCGGCCTGCCCGGTGAGGTAAAAATAACACCAGCAACCGGCAAACATCAGCGGGAAATAACACACCACCGAGGACAGGAAATACTGGTCATAGGCCCAGAAATGCGCCAGCTGGCCGTGCAGGCCTTGCGCATTCGGGCCACGGCACAGCATGGCCACCAGCGGCAGCAGCAGCCAGATGGCCCACTTGATGCGTTTGCCGGTGAGTGCAAACGCTGTCCCCAGCAAAGCGTAGAACCACAGCTCCACCTTGAGCGTCCACATCACCGGGTCGATATTGCGTCCGCCCAGCATGTCCTGAAAGGCAATGCTGACATGGCCGATGACATCGCGCCGGGTGATGTCGAAGTCGTTATCCGCCAGCCAGGCGGCAATCCACAAGGCAATCAGTGTCACCGCCAGCCCGGCCCAGTAGGTGGGATAAATGCGGAACACCCGCGACACGGCAAAGCGCAACCCACCCATGCGGGTGAGCGACAAGGGAATCAGCAAGCCGGAAATCAGCAGGAACAGCCCCACCCCCACCGCGCCCAGATTAAAGGGCAATACAAAAGACGCCCCGGCGTAGCCTTCCAGCGGGTCCATATTCAGGATGTCGCTGATGCGCTCGCGATGCTGCCAGAAGGTTTGGGTGAAATGAAACAGGATCACACACAGGATGGCCACGCCACGCAGGCCATCGGCAAAATCAAAACGCACATGCTGCTTGCTGCTACTCATTGCAGTCATCACCTGTTGCCTGCGCTAGCAATACGCGGGCCATAAAGGGAAAAACCGCTATTATCCTCGCCGTTAGTACAGGTTTGCACGACTTTTTCACCCTTGTCGCACTCAGCGCAGCACCGCTTGCAGAAAGCGCTGTGCCAGCACGCGATAGTCGTGATGGGCCAGCACATATTGCCGTCCGGCTGCGCCCATGCGGCCGCGCTCGTTGGGCGTGGTGGCCAGCATGCGGCGTACTGCCTCGGCAATGGCTGCCGGGTCTTCCGCGCCCACGCTGAAACCGGCCCCGGCGTCCTTGACCATGTCATTGCCTGCTTCCACCGAGTGGATCACCGGCTTGCCCGCCATCAGGTAGTCGAACAGCTTGTTGGGATTGATGCCGAAGCGGTAGATGGGCAGCTTGCGCCAGCCGATGAACAGGCTGTCCATTTCTGCCAGAAAGGCCGGTACGGCGCGCTTGGGAATGCTGGGCAAAAACTGCACATTGGTCAGCCCCATTGCGGCAGCCTTCTCCACCAGCGCGGCCTTGTCCGGGCCATCGCCCACCAGCACAAAGCTGGCTGACGTATCTTGCAGCCGGGCGGCGGCTTCCAGCAGGAAGTCCAGCGCATTGGCCAGGCCGTGGCCACCGGCGTAGCCAATCAGAAAGCGCTTGTCGGCCTTGAGTTTGGCCAGCGCGGCCAGGTGCTCGGCTGGTAGCGGCGTGTCAGCGCCCTGCCACTCGGCCACGTCCACGCCGTTAGGAACGACATGGTATTTTTCCGCCGCCATGCCATGTTCCATCATGTAGTCACGCGCGCAGGGCAGCATGGAGATGACGGTATCCGCCTTGCGATAGCCGAAATCCTCGGCCCACTGCATCAGGCGGATGAAGGGGTGGGAGCGCGACATCCCGCCCACTTCCACCGGTGTCAGCGGCCACAAATCATGCACTTCATACACCAGCCGCGCCCCGGTCTTGCCGGCGATGAAGGCGGCGGGGATGGTATCCAGCGGATAGGTGGAGGAGGCAATCACCACGTCCGGCTTCCACTCCTTCAGATAGCGCCCGGACAGGCCCATCACCTTGCCCAGGAAGCTGAAGATGTTGATCACCCGCTTGAGGCCGTTGCCCGGATAGGCCGGGGTCTTGCACCAGGTGTAGCGGATGCCGTCGATGTCTTCGTCCTGATACTTGGAGGACAGCTGCGGATTGGTCTGCCGCAGATGCGAGGTGTCTGCCGCCAGCATATTGACTTCGTGGCCGGCCTTGACCCATTCGCGCGCCAGGTAATAGGGGCGGAATTCCATGCCGTGGCGCGGACTGCCCGCGTAATGATTGATGTAGAGAATGCGCACGCTGCTGCTTTTCCGGATTTAAGTGCCCGCCGTTCAGAACAGACCGGCGGCGATATTGATCATCATCGCCAGCACGGTGGTGTTGAACAGGAAGGACAGGATGCAATGCACGGAGCCGATGCGGCGCATGGCCCGTGAGCTGAAACTGATGTCGGCCGTCTGACCCGAGGTGCCGATGACGGCGGCAAAGTAAAAGAAATCGCTGTAATTGGGTTCTTCGTCCCCCGGGAATTCCAGTCCCGGCTTGCCATAGCGGAACAGCGCCACGTAGTACTGGTGGGCGTAATGCAGGGCAAACATCACCTGGGTGAACAACCAGCTGCTAAAGATGGTGAGCACCGACAGGCCGATATGCAGGCCACGGCTACCACCGTGCAGATCTTTCGCCACCGACAGCTCGGCCACGATGGACAGCAGGCAGACAATGGCCGCCAGCACCACCAGCATCAGGATGGCCATTTCGCCCTCGTCCTGCCGCGCCGCACGATGGCGGATCCGTTCGGCATCAGCCCCATGCATCATATGTAGTGCCAGCAGCAGATACAGACCGGCTCCGGCATTCCAGCCAATCACATAGGCGGTGAGGGTGCGCATCGAGGTAAACATGGTCAGCGCCTGCGCCATGCAGAGGCCAAACACGATGGCAGACAACAAGCGGGGCCGGGTACGCAGGATGTGGATCAGCCGGGCCAGCGGGCCGTGATGGTGACGGATGGGTTTGTCCATATTTGTCTGCCTCAGGCGAGTTGGGCGTAGAGATCCACCAGCTTGCGGCCTTCTGCCGCCCAGCTATATTTTTGCAGCACCGCCTGCTTGCCCGCCTCGCCCAGTTGGCGCATGCGGTCTTCATCCGCCATCAGGCTGTTGATGGCAGCGGCAATGGCTTGCGGGTCTTGCGGGTCAACCAGCACGCCGCAGCCGGCGTCATCGACGATTTCGCGCCATACCGGGAAATCACTGGCAATCACCGGCATGCCAGCTGCCATGTATTCGAACAGCT
This sequence comes from Aquitalea sp., assembly GCF_030150775.1. NCBI lineage: Bacteria > Pseudomonadati > Pseudomonadota > Betaproteobacteria > Neisseriales > Chromobacteriaceae > Aquitalea > Aquitalea sp. Next base: position 8,452 of record NZ_JASLFG010000020.1, on the reverse strand, counting down.
TGATTGGCAGCGCATCCACGTAATTGGGAGTGGGAAACAGCGTCACCAGGCCGATCTTGCTTTGCGCCAGCACCTGGGCCACGCCCTTGCGGTCCAGCACGCCCAGATCATTCACCCTTGCCCAGCCGGCTTGTGCTTCCAGCTTGGCGCGCAGGTCGCTCTCGCTCCAGATGCCGGCCAGATTCAGCCGGGTGGAAGTATCCGGCAGCGCGGCCACGATGGGTTCGATACCGCGAATACGGCTGATGCCACCGATATAGCACACCTCGTTCTTGCGGCTGTCCCACGGCGTATCGCGTACCAGCTCTTCCAGAATGGGGAAATTGCACACGTCCAGCACCCGCCCGCCCAGCTTGGCAAAACGGTTGCGGATGTGCGGCGTGGACGTCACCACCGCGTCAAAACGTTTGGCCGCCCAGTCTTCCACTGTTTCAAAGCTGCCGGACACCAGAGGACGGATGGCACCGGGAATCCAGTGCTTGGCCAGAATCTGGCGCGGCATGTCTTCGTGCACGTCGTAAATCACCTTGATACCAGCCTGCTTCAGCCGCACAGCAGCGGGAATCAGCTCCGGGTCGTGAAAATGCACGATGTCCGGGCGCAGCGCCAGCGCCGCCTGGTATACCCGGCTGGTGGTGCCGGTCATGCGGGCAAAGCGGCCGCCGGTCTTGGGGCCGACATCGTGAAAGCGCACCCCGTTGCGGATTTCCTCGCCCAGACCATCGGCCACGATCAGGGTCACCTCGTGACCGGCTGCGGCCAGTGTGGTGCATTCCTTGATGAAAATGCGGATGTCGTGACGGGGATGGGCTGACGTGAGATGAGCTACTTTCATGCGACAGAATCCTTGTGTGCCGGCCCGGACAGCAGGCTGGCATAGAGATCAGCAAAGTGCTGCATATTGCTGTGATGCAGGGCTTTTTGGGCCACCAGCTGGCGGTTGAGCTGCACCGCCTGCGCCAGGCGGGCATTATCCGCCGCCCAGTCCATGCCGGACAGCAGGCTGTCGGCCAGCCGGGCAATGTCTTCGGCAATCAGGCCGTTGAGGCCGTCGATCACCCATTCGCCATTGGCCGGCAGATTGGACAGTACCGGCAGGCAACCGTGCCCCATGGCTTCCAGCAGGCTGATGCTGGTGGCGTCCGAGCGCGGCACGCTGACAAACAGGCGCGACTCCTGGTACAGCGCGCCCAGCACGGCGGCTGACACGAAACCGGTGAACTCCACCCTTTGCAGTTGCAGGCGGCTGGCCAGGGCTTTCAGGCTGTCGGTGGACTCGCCACTGGCGGCCACGGTGAGGCTCCAGTCCGGGTAACGGCCGCTGGCTTCCACCTGCTGCCAGGCATGCAGGATGGCGTCAATGCGATAGAGCGGCTTGTGCAGACGGCAGGACAGCACCTTGTTGGCCTTGGCCGCGATATCAGGCTGCGCCGGCAGCGCGTCCATACCGAAGTTCAGCACGTCGATACGGCAGTTATCCCCTGCCAACTGGCGGATTTTCGCTGCCATGTACAGCGAATCCGAGGTAATGGCCGTCGCGGCACGCAGATTGGCGCTCACCATCTGCCGCATCAGCCGGTTACTGTCCGGCAGCAGCAGCACGTCCGAGCCCCAGGCGGTCAGTACCATTGGCACACGGCTGCCACTCAGCGCCCGGCGCGCATGCCAGGCCACGCTATTGGCCTGATGCACATGGACAAGATCCGGCTGGATCTGTGCTATCCAGCGACGCAATGTGCCTGCGCTGCCCAGTGCCTTCAGGCCAAAGTCCAGGCGCAGCTCGCCCTTGAGATTGGCCGGACGCTTGTCGGCAGGGACTTCGCCATTGCAGGCCAGCCAGATTTCGTCCACATGCGGGGCGATACCGGCCAGGTAACGCCAGGTGTGTACCGAGGCCGAACCGATCAACAACAGCTTCATTGGATATTTTCTTTCTCGATGCGGCGCAGTTCCGCCAGCAGCTGGTCCAGTTTGTGCGCTAGGGCGGTGTTGTCGGCCAGCGCAATATTCATCGGCAGGTTCAGCACCGTGGCTGCCAGCCGCTCGCCCTGCGGCGCACTACCGGCCACATAGCCATGGCGGAAGGAACCGGCCGGATGGATCACATCATCAAACCACACGCCGATATTCAGCCCGCTGGCCTGACTCAAGCGTCGCGCCAGCGCGGCCTTGTCCGCCACCGGGCGGGACAGTGCAAACGGGTAACGCACCCAGTGGCACGCAGCACCGGCAGGCACTGTCCATTGGGTGATGGACGGCAGTGCCGCCAGTGCCTGTTGGTAACGCTGCGCCAATGCCTGCTTGTGCGCCAGCGTGGCGGGCAGATGCGCCAGCTGGCGGCGTACCAGTACGCTGGACAGCAGCGGCATGGCGCGCACCGGGTGCGGCATGCCTTGTGTCACTTCGGCATCGGCCGAGCGGTAAATCAGGCCCATACGACGGTTGATGGCCATGGTGATGCGGCCCAGCAGCGGCCAGCGTGCGCTCAGCAGATGGGCTTTGAGCGTGGCCAGCAAGCGCCATTCATCGGCGCAACTCAGCTCCGGCCAGTCTTGCTGCGGCGCGGCCATGCCAGCCGGAAAGATGGCCAGGCCGCCGATGCCGCCAGTCAGGTTCTTGGAATATTCAAAACTGAAGAAAGCCCCGTCGTGATAGCTGCCCAGCCATTGGCCATCCAGCTGGCTGGCAAAACCGTGGGCGGCATCATCGATGAACTTCACTTGCGGATGGGCAGCGCGCAGCGCCTCCGGCACCCGGCACGGCAAGCCGTAATTGTGCGGCACAATGACGGCGCGGGTGGCCGGACCGATGGCGGCGGCCAGCACCTTCCAGTCAAAATTTAGGGTATCGGCAGAGACATCGACAAAACGCAGCGTGGCCGAGAGCGCCGGGATCTGGTTAGGCACCACCACGCAGGTATAGGCCGGGACAATCACCTCGTCCCCAGCCCCGATTCCGTGTTGCTGTAACAGTACGCGCAGCGCGGCACGGCCGGTGTCGTACAGGCCGATGCGCGCCTCGTCCACGCCAAAGCAGGCTGCCAGCTCGCGCCGCAACGCGGCACGCTGGAAGACTCGGCCACGCAGCATGCCGGGCAAGGCGGACAGGTAATCGCACAGGGTCAGTGAATTAGCCGTGAGCATGGTCTTGCTCCAGTTGGCGACACAGCCGGAATACCCAGACCATGTAGATGATGTAATAGATGGAAACCGTCACCGACAGCAGACGGAATACCTGATGGGCATTCTCCCCCGCCCAGTACACCACGCCCAGCGAGCCCAGGTTCACCACCACACCCAGCAGGGCAAACAGCAGCGACTGGCGCTGGCGCGACAGCACCATGGGCACCATGAAGCAAGGCGCAGCCAGGAACATGCAGAAGAAGGACGGCGTCAATGTGGCGGCAATCTGGCCGGCATCGCGCCATTGTTCGCCAAAGGCAAAGGCAAACAGCGGCCCGCCCCAGGCCATGATGATGAGAAAGGGCACAATCGCCAGCGCGGACAGCACCAGCAGCGCCTTTTTCAGCAAGGGCCGCAGGCTGTGGCCCTTGGCATGGGCTTCGGCCAGATCGCGGTACAGCACTTGCGACACGGCTTGCCCCAACAAGGCGGCGGGTAGTTTCAGCACCCGCACCACCAGGCCGTAATGGCCCATCAGTTCGGCGGTGGCCAGCATGCCCAACAACTGGACCATCAAGGAATCCTGCAAGGCCACTACAAAGGCATGCGGGGTGTTGACCAGCGGGAATTCACGATAGCGGCGCAGGATACGGCCCATGCCACCGGAACGGGCGGTACGCAGCCACTGCGGCAGTGCGCGCCAGTCTTGCCGCGCTTGCAGCAGCCAGGAGGCGGTCTGGCCAGAAATTTGTGCCAGCAGCAGACCCAGCGCACCCAGCTTGCCAAAGCCTGCTGCCAGTTGCACCGTCACCATGGCGGCGGATTGGCCCATGCGGCCCTGCGCATTGGCGCTGTAGCGGCGCTGGCGGTTGTTCCAGTTGGTCCAGATCTGGTTATTGGCCGCCACCCAGATGCCCAGCGGCAGCAAGGGCAGCCACGGGGCCATGGCCGGGGCATGCAGCCCGGCGGCAATCCACGGTCCGGCGGCCAGCAGCGGAATGCTCAGCACCGCCAGCAGCAGAGTGTTGAACAGCAGCGCCAGCACCATCAGGCGCATGGCGTCGCTCTCTTCTTCCGGCAGCACCACTGCCATGTCGTAGCGCCAGGTGGCAATCACCACCAGATTGGACAGCCAGGCGACAAACTGCGTCAGCACGCCAAAGTCGGCCGGGCTGTACAGCCGGGTGAGCAGCGGGGTGAACAATACCGGCAGAAACTGCGCCACGGCAGCGCCGCCAGCCAGGGTGGCGACATTGCGGGCAAAGCCGCCCTGCCCCAGCCTGGCCTTGAGTTTGGCCAGCACGCTCAGCCCAGTGCCTTTTTCACCGCAGCGACGATGGCATCCTGGGTGGCTTCATCCAGGAAGGGGTGCATCGGCAGGCTCATCACGCGCTTGCCGGCGGCTTCGGCCAGCGGGAAGCTGCCTTCGCCCTGGCCCAGATGGGCAAAGGCCGGTTGCAGGTGCAGCGGAATCGGGTAATGCACGGCGGTGGGCACGCCCAGTTCCTGCAGGGCTTTCTGTACCGCTTCGCGATTGTCCACCTCGATGGTGTACTGCGCGTAAACGTGGGTATTGCCCGCGCCGATCACCGGCACGCGGGCCACGTCCTGCAGCAGCGCGCTGTAGCGGGCACCAATGCGCTCACGCGCAGCCACTTCGTCGGCAAAGCTGGGCAGCTTGGCCAGCAGCACCGCGGCCTGGATGGTATCCAGACGGCCGTTCAGGCCGATCACCGGGTGGTGGTAGCGACGGTCCTGACCGTGCACGCGGATTTCGCGCATTTTCTTCGCCAGTTCGTCGTCATTGGTAAAGCAGGCACCGCCGTCGCCATAGCAGCCCAGCGGCTTGCTGGGGAAGAAGCTGGTGCAGCCGATGGTGGACAGGTTGCCGGATTTCTTGCCGTGCTGGCTGGCACCAAAGCTTTGTGCGCCGTCCTCGATCACCGCAATGCCGTGCTTGTCGGCAATGGCGTTGATGGCGCTGAAGTCCGCGCACTGGCCGTACAGGCTGACCGGCATGATGGCCTTGGTACGCGGGGTGATGGCGGCTTCCAGCAGCGCCGGGTCCAGGTTGTAGCTGATGGGGTCGATGTCGACAAACACCGGGGTGGCACCCAGCAGGGCAATCATTTCGCCGGTGGCGATGAAGGTAAACGGCGTGGTGATGACTTCGTCGCCACGGCCCACACCCAGCGCCATCAGCGCAATCAGCAGCGCCTTGGTGCCGTCACACACGCCGATGGCATGCTTGACGCCAGTGTAGGCGGCCAGTTGCTGTTCTACTTCCTTGACTTCCGGCCCCATGATGTACTGGCCGTGATCCAGCACCGCGTGGATGCGGGCGTCGATGTCGGCTTTCAGATGCTGGTACTGCGCTTTGAGGTCGATGAACTGGATGCTCATGGCTCGATTCCTTGCTGGGGCCGGGCTGCCGTGCGGGCAGCCGTCGGGGTTGTATGGTTTCAGGCGGTGCAGGCTGGTCCGGTTCAGGCCGGAGTGCAGTGATTGCCGCCAATCTGGTAAAAGCTGTCGCAGGCCGGGCAGGCATGGGTGCCGATGTCATTGGGCAGACGTTCGCCACAGGCGCACATCCAGCCGATACGCTTGGCCGGGGTGCCCACCATCAGCGCATAGGCCGGAACGTCGCGGGTTACCACCGCGCCGGCACCGATAAAGGCATATTCGCCCACCTGATGGCCGCAAACGATGGTGGCGTTGGCACCGATGGAGGCGCCGCGCTTCACCACGGTACGGCGGTATTCATCCTTGCGGCTGACATGGCTGCGCGGATTGTTGACATTGGTGAACACCATGGACGGCCCGCAGAACACGTCGTCTTCCAGCGTAACGGCATCGTAGATGGACACGTTGTTCTGGATCTTGACGTTGTTGCCGATCTCTACGTCATTGCCGACAAACACGTTCTGGCCGAAGGAGCAGCGCTCGCCAATGCTGGCGCCGCCGCAGATATGCACCCAGTGCCAGATGCGGGTGTCGGCACCGATTTGTGCGCCTTCATCAACAATGGCGGTGGGATGTACGGTGTATTGGGTCATGGGCGGGCCTCCGGACGGGGGTCAGAAAAACAGGAAAAAGCCATCGGCAAAATACACCAGGCCAAGCAGGCCAACCGGCAGTGCCGCCAGCCACACCGCCTTGCGCTTGAACAGGCCGGCGATGGAGGAAATCAGGATGGCCACTTGCAGGAAGATCACCGCCACGCCAAACGGCTTGCCCTGACGCTGGGCGGCATCGCGCTCGGCTTCCAGTTTGCGGGCGGTCTTTTCGATATCCTTGCGCTCGGCCGCATAGCGGGCAGCCTTGTCGCCCACTTTCTTCAGCTGGGCCTGATAGTGTTCGCGCTGTGTAGTCGTTGCGTTGGCCGGCAGGCTGTCCAGCTCGAACTGCAAGCGTTCACGCTCCACATCATACAGATTGCCCTTGATGCCCTTGGCCTGATAGTAGGCCCATTGGTCCGAGGCCTGGGCCTGGGCGATCACGCTGCGGGTGGAAAAACCGCCGCCCTTGAAGGTGGACAGCGTGGCGCACACCGCCAGGATGACAGTGGTGAGCGCCAAATAATTCAGCCAGGGGTCTTTCTTTTCTTCAGCCATAAACCTGCTTTGTCATGCGGTAATCGGGAAACGGGCGCACCGGCTGGATGGCCGCGCGCCGGACATGCCTGGAGCGGTGCTTAGTAATCCAGCGGCAGGCTGATGCGACGGCCATCGCGCGCCGACAGATACATGGCAATCAGCAGTTCCAGCGACTTCAGCCCTTCGCGGCCGTCGGTTTCCGGCTCGGCCTTGCCCTGCATCACGTTGATCACGTTGTCGTAGTACAGCGGGTGACCAAAACCGTAGACGCTGGTGGTGGCATAGCTGGCGTTCTTGATTTCGTCGTCCATGGCGTGCGGTTCGGCGAATTCCCAGTGCTGGATTTCATTCACCGCCACACCACCCACCCGTACCGAACCCTTTTCACCCAGGATGGTGATGGAACCTTCCAGGTTCTTCGGGTAGGTGAGCATGGTCACGTTCATGCTGCCCAGCGCGCCGGAACGCCATTTGACGCTGACAGTGCCGGTGTCTTCCACTTCGATGTTGCGCGCCAGCGTGGCCGTGTAAGCCTGCACGCTTTCCACCGGGCCGATCAGCCAGTCCAGCAGGTCCACATAGTGGCTGGCCTGGTTCATGAAGGCACCACCGTCGAATTCCCAGGTGCCGCGCCAGCCGCCCTGGTCGTAATAGCTTTGCGGACGGGTCCAGAACACGTTGACGTTGACCATGTAGATGCGGCCAAAGCGTTTTTCCTGCATCGCGCGCTTGAGCAGTTGCAGGGTGTCGTTGCGGCGGTTCTGCTTGACCACGAACATGCGCTTGCCGGCCTTGTCGGCGGCTTTCACCATGGCCAGGCCGTCTTCCCAGCGGGTGGCCATCGGCTTTTCCGTCATCACGTGGAAACCGGCTTCGGAACATTCGATGCTTTGCGCCGGATGCAGGCCGGACGGGGTGGTCAGCACGATGATGTCGGCATTGGTGGCGGCCAGCATGTCGGTGAGGTTGCTGTGGCCACGGGCGCCGGTGCGCTCTACCGCAGCTTGCAGTGCAGCCGGGTCGATGTCACAGACATCCACCAGTTCGGCACGGTCTTCGTGTTTTTCCAGCGAACCGAAATGGTTGTTGGCAATGCGGCCGCAGCCAACCAGCGCGAAGCGGATCTTGCGGTCGGTAATCGGGGCGTGATGTACGGTTTTCATGGTGTGTTCCGTTCTGTGCTTAAACGGCAAAAGGCGACCACGGGGTCGCCTGCTTGCGTCATACCGTCAGGGTCAGGCCTTGACGATGTGGTCGGCGGGGTCCAGATACTTGCCACGGCTGTCGACAATCAGCTGGGCGTGTTGCTTCAGCAGGGCATAGTCGAACTTGTCATGGTCGGTGGCCAGCAACACGCAGTCGTAGCTGGCAATGGTGGCCGCATCCAGCGCCACGCTGGACAGCGCGAAGTGATGCTCGCGCATTTTCGGGAACACCGGCACGTGCGGGTCGCTGTAGGACACATCCGCGCCCAGGTCGCGCAGTTTTTCCATCAGGAACACCGACGGGCTTTCGCGCATGTCGTCCACGTTCTTCTTGTAGGCAATGCCCAGCACCAGCACGCGGCTGCCGTTGATGGCCTTCTTGCGCAGGTTCAGCGCAGCGGCCACTTTCGCGACCACATAATCGGGCATGGCGCTGTTGACTTCACCGGCCAGTTCGATGAAACGGGTGTTCACGCCGTATTCACGCGCTTTCCAGGTGAGGTAGAACGGGTCGATCGGGATGCAGTGA
>NZ_JASLFG010000044.1:0-25111 GCF_030150775.1 Aquitalea sp. | reverse complement strand
CTACAGCATTAGCTTGGCGCTGTACTGACACAGTAGTAACCTTCGCGCTCACAGGCCATTCCGTTTTCTTGCGCCGCAACAATCACGGAAGACGAATGGCATGCATGCTTAACTACATAAAGAATGCACACACAAATCATGCAGGCTCACAATAAACAAGCCATGACCGGTCTGACGCTGGCTGCGCTGGGCGTGGTGTATGGGGATATCGGCACCAGCCCGCTGTACACCTTGCGCGAATGCTTTACCGGACACGGCATGGCCACCACGCCTGACAATATCTTCGGGATTCTGTCGCTGATCTTCTGGTCGCTGATCTTCGTGGTATCCATCAAGTACGTGGTTTTCGTACTTCGAGCGGACAACCACGGCGAAGGCGGCATCATGGCGCTGATGGCGCTGGCGCGTCACTACGTCACCCATGCTGCGCGCTGGAAGGTAGTATTACTGGGCCTGTTCGGTGCTTCGCTGTTCTACGGCGATGCCATCATCACGCCGGCCATGTCGGTACTCTCTGCTGCCGAGGGCCTGGAAGTACTCAATCCGAACATGCAGCCCTATGTACTGCCGATTTCCATTACCGTACTGGTAGGGCTGTTTGCACTGCAGCGCTTCGGCACTGCCAGCGTGGGCATGCTGTTTGGCCCGGTGATGCTGGCCTGGTTCTCCATTCTGGGCCTGCTTGGCGTGCTGCAGATCATCCAGGCCCCTGGCATCCTCGCAGCCATCAACCCCTGGTATGCCTATAACTTTGTCGCCCACCATGGCATTGCTGCCTATCTGACGCTGGGCTCGGTGGTGCTGGCGCTGACGGGGGCAGAAGCCTTGTATGCGGATATGGGCCACTTCGGCAAGGCACCGATTCGCCGTGCCTGGTACGGCCTGGTATTGCCAGCACTAGTGCTGAACTACTTTGGCCAGGGCGCGCTTTTGATGCTCAAGCCGGAAACCATCAAAAACCCCTTTTTCCTGCTGGCTCCACAATGGGCGCTGCTGCCGCTAATCGTCCTGGCCACGCTGGCCACGGTGATTGCATCGCAAGCGGTAATTTCCGGTGCTTACTCGCTGACCCGCCAGGCCATCCAGCTGGGCTATAGCCCACGCATGGAAATTTCCCATACTTCGGAAAACGAAATCGGCCAGATCTACCTGCCCTTCGTCAACTGGGCGCTGCTGGTGGCGGTGCTGGTGGTCGTGCTGATCTTCCAGAGCTCGGATAACCTGGCCTCGGCCTATGGTATTGCCGTTACCGGCACCATGCTAATCACCACGCTGCTGTTCTTCGTGGTGGCGCGGGTCAACTGGCGCTGGCCGCTGCCCCTGGCGCTGGGCATCACCATTTTCTTCGGTATCATCGATACCGCCTTCTTCAGCGCCAACCTGCTCAAACTGTTCTCTGGCGGCTGGCTACCGCTGGTACTGGGCATGCTCATCTTCATGTTGATGACTACCTGGAAACAGGGTCGCAAGCTGCTGTTTGACCGCCTGCGTGAACAAGCCCTGCCGCTGGACGGTTTCATTGAAAATCTGGAGTCCTACCCGCCGACACGGGTACAGGGCACTGCGGTATTTCTTACCAGCACCCTACATGGCGTGCCGCATGCGCTGCTGCATAACCTGAAGCACAACAAGGTTCTGCACGATCGCATCGTACTGATGACCATCCGCACCGAAGATGTTCCCTACATCGATGATGACTCCAGACTGGAAGTGGTGCAGCTATCGCCATCGTTCTGGCGCGTGGTGGCCCGCTACGGCTTCAAGGAAGACCCCAGCGTGCTGAATGTGCTGACCTTGTGCGAAGCCGATGGCCTGGCTTTCGAACTGATGGACACCTCCTTCTTCCTGTCGCGCGAGACCATCATCTCCACCGAGCGTCCCGGCATGGCACGCTGGCGCGAACGCCTGTTCGTGTGGATGAGCAAGAACGCGTTGCGCGCGACCGACTTCTTCCAGATTCCCACCAACCGCGTGGTCGAACTGGGCGCACAAGTAGAGCTGTAGTCAAGCAACTACATCAAAAGGCAGGCATTTTTGCCTGCCTTTTTTATTTCCCTGCGACAAATCAGCAAATGTAATCGATTACAAACCACCAACACAAAGCAATATTTCCATTCATTTTCAGTTGTTTACACAAAATATTCATTCCATATTCGGTGTCGTGAATCTTTTCTGCGATAAAAAAAGCCGACTCAAACAAGCCGGCCAGTCGATGCAAAATGGATGAAATTTTACTATGTAGTGCGACAACTACATCGGCAGGTCAATTTCCCGCCTCACCCGCGCCCAGTCAAAGTAAGGCCCCGGATCCGTCTTGCGTCCTGGGGCAATATCTTCATGTCCCGTCATGGCTTGCAATGGCAGGTGCTGGCGTAGTTCCTGCACCAGCGCCAGCAGCATCTGGTACTGGGCATCGGCAAAGGGCTCGAAGTCACAGCCTTCCATCTCGACACCAATGGAAAAATCATTACAGCGCTCCCTGCCCTGCCAGCTGGAAACCCCGGCGTGCCAAGCCCGGGCCTGCACCGGGACAAACTGCACCAACTGGCCGCTGCGCCGAATAAAAAAATGTGACGAAACCCGCAGCTGCCTGATGGTGGCAAAGAATGGGTCTTCATCTGGATTCAGGCTATTGGTAAACAGCTGCTCCACTGCCTGGCTGCCATAACGATATGGTGGCAGGCTGATATTGTGGATGACCAGCAACTCGGGGCGACCATGTTCCCGCGCATCGCAATTGGGTGATGGCACTTGCCTGGCCTCCCTTACCCAGCCACTGGGTTCGAGATGCACCACCGGTCGCAAGCGGCCAGCCTGGTATAGCAGGCGCCACAGTACCAGGCCATCCGGTACGCTCCAGCGCTGTTCAAGTACAAAGCCAGCCTTGTGATAGAGCGCAATCGCCGCCGCGTTGACCTCGGCGGTATCCACGCTGACTTCATCAGCATCGGCCAGCAGGTGATTCAGCAGGCGATACCCCCAGCCGGCAGCAAAATGCGCCGGATCCACCACCGTACGCTCGATATGCCAACCACCCTGCTGGCGTTTGCTTGCCACCAGCACCCCACGCAAGGCCTCTCCCTCGAATGCGCCGATCACGCGATCACGGCAAGCCATTACCTGGCTTACCTCATGCCACATCACCGGCAGTGCCGGATAATTCAGCCATTTCACTTCCACCTGATGTGCCAGCAGCTGAATACGTAGCACGGCCTCAGCCAATGCAGGATCGCTTAGTACTACATCCTTGACGACAAAGGGAATATCCATTTCCACCTTTCGGGTTACGGATTGCCACACTCCGTCATTCTACTTCCCGGCATACAGTGGCAAAGCGCACAATAGGCTATTGTGCCAGCCTCGCCGCCAGCAGCCCATTCAATGCGGTGCATTTGAGCAGAATCATGGTTTTTTGCAATGCAGCACGGCACACTCGACACATTCACCCAGTTTGAGGCCACCCACCATGCTTACCCTGAATGATATCGGCAACACAGGCAGCGCCAGTTTCGAACAACCACTGGACATGCTGCTGGCCTGTCACGACAAGATACGCCGCTTCTGTGACCAGCTGGATAAACTGCCCGGCTATATTGCCGAGCATGGCGTCAATGATGCGGTGAAGAACACCATCGACGGTGTCATCCGCTATTTCGACGTAGCCGGCCCAGCCCACCATATTGATGAGGAAGAAGAGCTGTTTCCCATTTTGCTGGAGCGCGTGCCAACCGCGGCCCCGCGCATCGAACAACTGGAAGCCGAGCATGGCTATCTGCACTCGTGCTGGAATGCCATTCGCGACGATCTGCGTGCCCTGCGCAATGGTGAAATCGACAATATCAGCGAAAATGCAGTGGCCGAATTTGTGCGTCAGTACCGCGAACATGCCGCATCGGAAGAAGCCTGGCTGATTCCCACCGCAGCGGCCACCCTGAACACGGATGAATTGCGCAGTGCAGGCCTGCGTATGGCCCAGCGTCGCCAGCAGGCCTGCTGACACGGTCAGGCCACCATGTAAAAAGGATGCCAACGGCATCCTTTTTACTTCGTCCCAACGCCCCTGATCAGGCAGTCAGTTTCAGCAAGGCAGCAAAGGCATCTTCGAACAGCTTGAGGCCATCCTGCTGCAGCTTGTCACCCACCGCCACCAGGTCGATATCAGCCTCGGCCACCTCCAGCAGGGTGATCTGCGCCTGCTGTGCGTCCTGTGGCAGGGTCAGCGCGGCTACACCATGATCACGGAAGGCTGCCAGCGTGGCATCCGGGACGGTATTGACCGTCTCATCACCAATCAGGCTTGCCACGTAAAGAACGTCTGAGTAAGCCGCATTCTTGGTACCAGTAGAAGCCCACAGCAGGAATTGCGGCCAGGCACCTGCCACCTTGAGCGCAGCAAACTCGCTGCCATGAAAGCGCTGCTGGTAGCGTGCATAAGCCACTTTGGACAGCGCAATGGCAGCCTTGCCTTGCAGGCTGGCCGGCAATTGCGGGTCCAGCAGGCTATCCACCCGTGACAGGAAGAAGCTGGCCACGGCCTTGATGCCGGCTACCGGCTTTCCGGCCGCCAGGCGTGCGCTCAGGCCATCGATATAGGCATCCCACACTGCTTCCACCTGCGGCAGGCTGAACAGCAAGGTGATGTTGACGTTGATGCCCTCGGCGGTCAACGTCTGGAAAGCGCGGATGCCCTCTGCCGTAGCCGGGATCTTGATCATCGCATTCGGACGGTTGATCTCGGCCCACAAACGACGTGCCGCAGCCAGGGTACCGGCTTCGTCATGCGACAAGGCCGGGGAGACTTCCAGACTGACATAGCCGTCATTACCGGCGCTGCTGCGGTATTGATCCTGTAGCAGATCACAGGCGGCCTGGATGTCCGGCACCACCAGTGCTTCGTAACGCTGCTCGGCGTTCAGGCTGGCATCCGCCTGCAAGCGTGCCAAGTCGGCCTGGTAGCTGGCATCAGTGCTGATGGCCTTGTAGAAGATGGCCGGATTGGAAGTAACACCGGCGATACCGTCTTCCTGCAGCAGGCGGGCCAGTTCACCCGAAGCCAGCAGTTCACGGGACAGGTTATCCAGCCAGATACGCTGGCCGAACGGACGAATGGATTGCAGACGGTTCATGGTGTGGTCCGGAGTCGGGAAGTTTGCACAGAAGAAGAACATCCTAGCGCGACTACGTTAGAAGGCCAAGTCCATAATGCAGCGAATGGCCGTTAACGTGCAGGGAAATCACTAACTAAAACGTCATCAACAAACGGCTGAATGAAATTAATGAATTCCAGATGGGCAGGGTGGGTCAGGTAGGCATCACGGGCTGCCGTGTCGGCAAACTGCAGCAGCCAACCATGGGTAAATCCATGCTGCAAGCCTTCCGGACTGCAATCCGCACCACCGCTCAGCGACAAAATGTCTGGCACAAGCTGCGCCAGGCGGGAAAAGCGTTGGCTGATGCAGCACAGATCAGCCACCTTACAGGACGGTACAAAACGGAAGAGCACAATGTGCTGCAACATGGACACTCCAATTAGGCAACAAGTCCCCGATTATGCTGCCTGTCTTGCCAGCTGCCCATGCGTGCAAGTACGCAGTCAAGCATGCTCAAGCATGGCCTCCGGACTGCATTTCCGGCTCTGCCGAACGCTCGCGCTGGAAAATCACGCTGAAAGTACTGCCCTTGTCCGGCTCGCTGCGGATTTCCAGCTTGGCATTATGGCGGGCAATCACATGCTTGACGATGGCCAAGCCCAGCCCGGTACCACCATTGCCTCGCGAACGCCCACGGTCAACCCGATAGAAACGTTCGGTCAGTCGCGGAATATGCTCGCGCGGAATGCCAATGCCACTGTCCTTGACAGAAAAACACAGCCTTTCACCATCGGCCTTCCACGTCAGGACGATGTCGCCTCCTTCCGGGGTGTAGCGCACAGCATTGGATACCAGATTGCCAAATGCCGAATGCAGCTCCTGTGCACTGCCCCACAGCCACTGGCTGCAGCCCTTTTCCAGCCGGACATGATGCCGGCCTTGCGACAGGCCTTCAGCTTCTACCATCAGGGTATCCAGCATTTCCTGCATATTCACCTTCTCGGCAGCAACGGCCTTGGGGCTGTTTTCCAGCCGGGACAGAGTAAGCAGGTCTTCCACCAGGCTCTGCATACGGCGTGATTGCTCCATCATCATGGGCAGGAAATGGCTGAGCGTGGCCTGATCGACTTCTTCCATGTCGGACAGGGTTTCCAGAAACCCGCCTACCACGGTCAAAGGAGTACGCAGTTCATGCGAAACATTGGCAACAAAATCCCGGTGCACCGTCTGCACCCGTTCCAGCGAGGTAATATCCCGGCTGAGCAGCAGCTTGCGCGTTGAATCAAACGGAACCAGCTGTACCGAAATCACCAGTTCACGTGGCTGAGTAAACTGCAGCACCAGCGGCTGGCTGAAGCTGGCACTTTTCATATAGCTATGAAAACTGGGCTGACGGATGAGGTTGAGGATCTGGTTGCCCACATCCTGCTTGCGGTCCAGGTTCAGATGCTCCATCGCCATCGGGTTGATCCACTCGATACGGTCATGCTCATCCAGCACCACCACCCCGTCAGGCATGGCTTCACCGGCATTGATGAAGCGCTCCAGTACATTGGTCAGCTTGCGCTTACTTTGCATCTGGGTGCGCATGGTGCGGTACAGCGTCATGAACACGGTATGCCAGGCACCGAAGCCATCCGGCACCCGCTCGGCCGTCGGGTGATCCAGCCAGCGCAGCAGCAGGGCGATGTGATACAGATGAAAACCCAGCCAGGCCAGCAGGGCGACGCAGGCAGCAATCAGGCCTTCAATCGGTCCGGAAAATGCCCAGAAGGCAAGACCAATGAAGAGGATGACAATCAGCCATGCCAGAGTACGCTGCAGGAATTCTCGCAAGACAACCTCACTGCTGAGTGGAAAAACGATAGCCGGTACCACGTACGGTCTGAATCAGCGCGTCGTGACCCGTGATCTCGAGCGAACTGCGCAGGCGGCGGATATGTACATCAACCGTGCGTTCCTCCACAAAGACATGGTCACCCCACACCTGATCGAGCAGTTGCGAGCGTGAATGCACCCGTTCCGGATGGGTCATGAAGAAATGCAGCAGGCGGAATTCGGTAGGGCCCAGGTCGATAGTATCGCCATTGCCGCTAACGCGGTGAGTGATAGGATCCAGTCGCAGTCCCTGCACTTCAACAGCATCGTCGGTCATTTGCGGTGCACGGCGGCGCAGCACCGCCTTGATGCGGGCCAGCAGTTCACGCGGGGAAAACGGTTTGGTGATGTAATCGTCCGCGCCGGATTCCAGCCCGGTAATCTTGTCCTGCTCATCTGAGCGCGCAGTCAACATGATGATGGGAATATGCTTGGTGCGCTCATCCGAACGCAGGCGCTTGGCAATATCCACACCGGAAGCACCCGGCAACATCCAGTCCAGCAGCACCAGGTCCGGCAGGGCATTGCGCACCAGAGTGAGTGCAGCCTCCGCCGTGCTGGCACGCAACACGTGGTGCCCTGCCTGGGTAAGGTTAAAGGCGATCAGTTCCTGAATTGCAGGTTCGTCTTCGACAAGCAAAATATTGGCAGCCATGTATCGGTCCAGTCCCGGTTTGATGATGGCAAGGATAAAAAGCAGCGATTACAGAAATATGACATTTCTTAAATAGTTGGCAAAACTTCTGTAATGCTTGTCATCCAGGGCGGCAAGGCCACCATCTTGCCACGTCATGACCAAGATACTGACAAAAAAAACGGGCCTGCCGCATGGCAGACCCGGAATGGCCTTCGTCAAAAAATTTGTTTGTCTGACTTGAGACCAGGGACAAAGAGATCACCAGGACAGTTTCAAACAGGCACAGGGACATGCGCCCATCAGCAACGAATCCAGACTGGAACCATTACGGCGGGACAGTGCCGCAACAGCTCCGATAAGGCAGGCATTGTACGGAGCAAGCGGTAATAATTTAATGTAAAAATATGGGATTTTTCGCATTAATGCCTTGTAAAATGGCTTTTTAATGCCATAAAACCTTTGATTCGAAACATGGATAAATTCGACAAAAAAATCCTCACCAGCCTGCATGAAAATGCCCGTATCAGCTATGCCGAGCTGGCTCGCCGGGTAAACCTGTCGGCCCCAGCCATTGCTGATCGTGTCGAGAAGCTGGAAAGAACAGGGGTGATTACCGGCTACCATGCGCAGATCGACCCAGCCAAAGCCGGGCTACCCATCCTGTGCATGATAGAACTGACCGTCAAACATCTGGATTACTACGTGGTTCTGGACCGCATCCGCAACATGCCGCAGGTGCTGGAGTGCGCGTCCATTACAGGAACCAGCGGTCTGATGATGAAAGTAGCGGTGGACACCATGCCCAGCCTGCAGACCCTGATTGCCCAGTTGATGCAGTTTGGCGATACCAAAACGTCCATCATCATCGACATGCCGGTAGCACCGCGCATGCCGCAATTGCTGCAGGATGACTGAACACCTGCGGGAACCTGCCTGCCACCTGACAGCTACATGCCGACTGCTAATCCATGCTGCCGGGAAGATGGGATGTGGGCCAATTTTCCAGGGCAAAAAAATGGCCGAAGAATCATCGATTCTTCGGCCAAGCTCTTGGGAGAGACCATATAGAAGCACATCTACGAACGAAGCACCCAGGCTGTCATCTTCTGACCAATCACAACCGGGTTTACTGCACTGCCTTCTCCCCAACAGATCTGACACTGCCAGGAAGAAGGCATTACTAAAGTTACTTGGCGGCCGCCCAGGCCAGCGAGGTATCCAGCATACGGTTGGCAAAGCCCCATTCGTTGTCGTACCAGGACAGCACCTTGACTTCACGCCCGGCAATAACGCGGGTCAGCGTGGAATCAAATATGCTTGAAGCCGGGTGGTGCAGGAAATCACGCGATACCAGCGGCAGGGTGTTAACGGCCAGCACGCCGGCCAGCTTGCCCTTGGCGGCGGTAGTGATGAGTTCGTTCACTTCGGCCACGGTGGTGTCACGGCTGGCAGTAAAGGTGAGGTCCACCAGCGAAACATTGCTTACCGGCACGCGGACGGCAAAGCCATCCAGCTTGCCTTGCAGCTTGGGCAGAACCAGGCCCACGGCAGCGGCAGCACCGGTCTTGGTGGGAATCATGGAGACAGCTGCGGAGCGGGCGCGACGCAGGTCGGAGTGGTCGGTATCCAGCAGCACCTGATCGTTGGTGTAGGCATGGATGGTGGTCATCAGGCCACGTTCGATACCGACGGTGTCGATCAGCGGCTCTACCAGCGGGGCCAGGCAGTTGGTGGTGCAGGAGGCATTGGATACCACGGTCATGGCGCTGGTCAGCACGTCGTCGTTCACGCCGAATACCACGGTGGCATCGGCATCGTTGGCCGGGGCGGAAATCAGCACGCGTTTGGCGCCGGCTTCCAGGTGCAGCGCGGCCTTGTCGCGCTTGGTAAAGATGCCGGTACATTCCAGTACCACATCAACGCCCAGTTCTTTCCACGGCAATTCGGCCGGGTTACGGATGGACAGCAGTTTGATCGGCTTGCCGTTCACCACCAGGGCATCGCCTTCCAGCGCAATGGTGCCGCCAAACGGGCCGTGCACGCTGTCAAAGCGGGTGAGGTGTTCGTGCAGTTCCGGCTTGCCCAGGTCATTGATGGCCACGATTTCGATGTCGCGGTCAGCAAAACGCTCCTGCCAGGCGCGGACCACCATGCGGCCAATGCGGCCGTAACCATTAATGGCAACTTTCAACGTCATGATGCATCCTCCTAATTTGATAATTGGTGCAGGGTCATCTGGTGCCCTGCGCCTTTCAATTTCTGCTCCTTTTGCGCTGTAAGCAAGCGACTACAAAAGTAGTGTGCGGGTTACCAACAATGCGGCGAAATCCTTACCAGCAAAGGCTCGCCGCCGTGTAGTGCCATTCGGGTTTTACACCTGCAACAAACTGGCAAAAGGAGCAGGGTCTTCTGTCAGCATCACATGCAGCAGTGTGGCCGAGAAGGTTGTCACCCCGCGTGCACCCAGTGCCTGCAAGGCGGTGGCATCCACCAGGCTGGCATCGGCCACCTCCACCCGCAGACGGCTGCCGGCCACCACATCCACTCGTTTTACATTAGCCTGTCCACCCAGAGCCTGCTGCCAGGCAGCACGCTGCCCATCCGAGGCAACCGGGCGCTGCGCACGCACGACAGGCTGCGGGACGGCTGCTGCCGGTGTGCTGTCAGTCGCCCCTTCGCCTTGCAGCAAGGCAGTGCGGATTTCATCGGAGATCAGGTCTGCTTCCGGTCCCAACACAACCTGCACGCTGCCAGCAGCCGGCTTGATCAGCCCGCGCGACCCCAGCGCCTTGAGCGCTGCTTCATCCACCTTGTCATTGTCCGCCACCTGCAGACGCAGACGGGTGGTGCAGGCATCCACCGACTTGAGATTGGCCACCCCGCCCAGCGCCAGAATGAAACCGCGGGCACGGGCCGAACCTTCCACAGCCACCACGACTACCTGTTGCACCGCTTCACGACCCATGGTCTGCAAATCGAATTTACGGATGAAGAAGCTGAACAGGCTGTAATACACCACGAAGTACAGCAGCCCCACCGGCAGCAACAGCAACGGCTTCTGGGCAATGCCGAAATTGAGCAGATAATCGAACAGACCCGCAGAAAAGCCAAAGCCCAGATGCACACCCAGTGCGTACATCAAGGCCATGGCAATACCGGTCAGCACGGCATGGATGGCATACAGCACGGGGGCAAGAAACATGAAGGCAAACTCGACCGGCTCGGTCACCCCGGTCAGGAAGGCGGTCAGCGCCATGGAAAACAGCACCCCGCCGACTGCCGCCTTGTTTTCCGGCTTGGCTGCCCGATACATCGCCAGGCAGGCGGCAGGCAGGCCAAACATCATTACCGGGAAAAAGCCGCTCATGAACATGCCGGCACTTCTATCCCCGGCAAAGAAGCGGGTGAGGTCGCCATGCACTAGCTTGCCTGCCGCGTCAGTGTAATCACCCACCTGGAACCACACCATGGTATTGAGAATGTGGTGCAAGCCCGTCACGATCAGCAGGCGATTGAGCACGCCGTAAATGAACAGGCCAATTTCGCCAACGCCGATCAGCCACTTGCCCACCGCATCGATGCCGTTTTGTACTGGGGGCCAAGCCAGGCCCAGCAGCACGCCCAGCAGCAACATGGCAAAACCAGTGGCAATCGGCACAAAGCGTCGCCCGCCAAAAAACGCCAGATAGGTAGGGAGCTTGATGTCTTTGTAGCGGTTGTACAGCACACCGGCGATGAGGCCGGACAAAATCCCCGCCAGTACCCCCATATTGATGGCAAACGGTTTGCCCTCTGCGTCCAGATGCACCAGAGGCTTGAACACCGCATAGGCCAGCAGGGTATCCGGCATCACCTTCAGTACGGCCGTCAGCACCATGTAGCCGATGGCACCCGCCAGGCCCGCAGCGCCGTTGTTGTCGCGGGCAAAGCCCACCGCCACGCCAATGGCGAAAATCAGTGCCAGATTGCCGAAGATGGCATCCCCGGCCTGCGCCATCACCTTGATGTTCAACAGATCCGGCTGCCCCAAGCGCAATAGCAGGCCGGCAACCGGCAATACCGCGATCGGCAGCATCAATGCCCGGCCCAGTTGCTGGATACCGGCAAAATTGTTCTGTGTACTCACCTCAACGCCTCCTGTGGTTATCGGATAGCCAGCGGCCATCCCTTTTTGCCCACCTGTCGACCTTTCCGGCCAACAAACGGGATATATCGCAATCAATCAGCCAGATAGTGTGGGCCGGTCGGACCGGTCAGGGCGGCACCACGGTCACGGCAGGATGAACCATGCCGCTAGCAATGGCAGGGAAGGCAGCATGTGCCGCCAAGAACATGTCAGCAGACACAGACAGGTATTGATGGATGTGAGACATCCGGGCTTCTCCTGTTCGGGCCAGGAGTGGCCAATGTGATGGCCAGGCTCCCGGGACTCAGGCCATGCCGGATGCACCGTGCCAGGATGTGGCACAGGCAGCATCATGCACGGCAGCAGGCCGTATGGGGTTGACTGATGGCCGCCAGACAGTGGCCATGGGCAGTTCAGATTTCAATGCGTACGGGTGACCTTGGACAGATGGCGCGGGGTATCCGGGTTGAGGCCACGTGCTTCCGACAGCTGCGCTGCCATCAGATAAAAGCTCTGGATGGCCAGCAGCGGGTCCAGTGCTTCGTCAGCAGCCACGCTCAACGTCAGGTCGCGGCTGGCAACGTCATCCGGTGCCGCCAGCAACACCCGGGCACCACGGCCACGCATTTCCTCGGCCAGGGCAATCAGGCCCTGTTGCTCCGGTCCACGCGGCGCAAATACCAGCAGCGGGTAGCCTTCATCGATCAGAGCCATCGGGCCATGTTTGATTTCAGCGCCTGAGAACGCCTCGGCCTGGATGGCGCAAGTTTCCTTGAACTTGAGTGCGGCTTCCAACGCCACGGCAAAACCGAGACCACGCCCCACTACCATGATGCGTTCTGCGGCAGCAAGAACCGGGATGGCAGCCGACCAGTCCTGTCGGCAAGCCAACTGCAACTGGCCTGGCAGTTGATCCAGTGCCTGCAACAAGGATGCATCGCCCTGCCAGTGCGCCACCAACCGCGCCACAGCAGACAGCGAGGCGATATAGCTCTTGGTGGCGGCTACGCTCTTTTCCTCACCGGCACACAGCGGCAGCGACCACTCGCACGCTGCCGCCAGCGGAGATTCGTGCTTGTTGACCAGGGCCACGGTGCGTGCCCCGGCCTCGGCCAGACGGCTCATGGTGTCGATCAGGTCCGGACTCTGCCCGGACTGGGACAGGGCCACCGCCAACTGGCCCTTTACCGCCAGCGGCGCGTGATGCAGGGTCACCAGCGACATCGGCAGTGACACCACCGGCACGCCCAGCCGCTGCATGGCGAGGTAAGCAAAGTAATTGGCCGCATGGTCCGAGCTGCCACGCGCCACGGTCAGTGCCAGCGTAGGCGGCGCAGTGGCCAGCTCGCGGCCCAGTACGGCCAGGCCCTCATCGGCATACATGTGTTGGGCAGCCACGGCATCGGCCGCGGACAGGGCTTCTTCATACATCAGAGACGACAAGGTGTTCTCCCTCCAGATAGACATCCAGCAAATTCAGCGCCTCATCCAGCACCAGCACATCCGCCCAGGCTCCCGGCTGCAGCCGGCCACGGTCGGCATGGCCCAGATAATCGGCCGGATACAAGGACAGCCGGTGCGAAGCCTCGGCCAGCGACAAGCCGATGGACACCAGATTGCGCAATGCCTGATCCATGGTCAGCGTGCTGCCTGCCAGCGTGCCGTCAGCCAGACGCACCCCACCCAGGCATTTGTGTACGGTGTGCGAGCCCAGCTTGTACTCACCATCCGGCATGCCGGCTGCTGCGGTGGAGTCGGTAACGCAATACAGCCTGGGGATGGCACGCAGCGCGGTGCGAATGGCACCGGGATGCACATGCAGCAGATCGGGAATCAGCTCGGCGTATTCGGCATGGGCCAGCGCCGCGCCCACCATGCCCGGCTCGCGGTGATGCAGGCCGGTCATGGCATTGAACAGATGGGTAAAACCTGCCGCGCCCTGTTGCAGCGCCTGCACACCGTCTTCGTAACTGCCCAGGGTATGGCCGATCTGCACCCGAATGCCGGCATCGCTCAAGGCGCGGATGATGTCCATGTGGCCGGGAATTTCCGGTGCCAGTGTCAGCAGGGCAATCGGAGCCAGTTGAGCCAGTTTTTCAATTTGCGACAGCACGGCCTGACAGGCATCGTCCGGTTGTGCACCCAGCTTGCCGGGGTTGATATACGGGCCTTCCAGATGCACGCCCAGCAAACGGGCACTGCCACGAGCACGCTGGCGGCATGACGGCCCCAGCGCAGCCAGCACGCTTTCAATTTCCTCCATCGGTGCGGTCATGGTAGTGGCCAGCATGGAGGTAGTGCCGTGGCGAGCATGCAACTGTGCCACGGCTTCGGCAGCCAGGCCGCCTTGCATGATGTCCACCCCGCCACCGCCATGTACATGCAGGTCGATGAAGCCAGGCAGGATATAGCGCGCTGCCGCGCGGCCTGTTGGCAAGCAGTCCTTGATGGCAGCAATGCGGCCATCCTTGCCCAGTTCCAGCATGCCGTCCCGCCAGCCATCGGCAGTCAGGATGCGGCCCTGCAGTACATGTCGTGTCGTCATCGTCTCAGTTCGGCTACAAAATCGTAATAATCGTTACGGCAATAAGTGTCGGTCAGCTCTATTGCCTGATTGTCGGCATTGAAGCCAATGCGGGTGATCAGCAACATGGCCTCGCCCTGACGGATGCCGGCCAGTGCTGCGATCTCCGCCGAAGCATTCACGGCACGGATATGCTGCAGCGCTCGTACCACCGACTGCCCGGCACTATCCAGATAGGCGTACAGCGAGTTACCCACTTTATGCGGCTCAGGCAAAACGGCCACTGGCAAAGTGGTCATCTCGATCGCCATCACTACGCCATCGGCCAGCCGTTGCCGCTTCAGCCGTGCCACCTGAGAGGTGGGCGACAGCCCCAGCTTGATCACCTCATCATTGCTGGGCGGATGAATACCCCGCTCCAGCCATACCGACGACGGCTCAAAGCCGCGCTGGCGTAATTGTTCGGTAAATCCCACCAGCCGGGACAAGGGCTGTTCCAGCCGCGGTGTGATGAAGGTGCCGGAACCATGGCGGCGGCGAATCAGCCCCTGCTCCAGCAATACATCCATCGCCTTGCGCGCTGTCACCCGCGAAATGCCCAGTTCTTCGGAAAAAGTGCGCTCGGACGGCAGGGCTTCATCAGCCTGCCACCAGCCGGCATTGATGGCCTCCGCCAGTTTGCGGGCAAGCTGCAAATACAGCGGTGTGGTGGACTCCCCTTCCGGCTTGAGTGCGCTCCAACGGTTTTCCATAAGCGGTCTGCAACTGGTCTGATTGATAACAGGCCGAATATCGCATTCCTGGCCCGGCAAGACCAGCATCTGTCATGCTGCGAAAAGTTAATACCACTCAAATACCACGTCAATACCAATTATTGAAAATCAAGCAGAAGTGACAGCACGCACGCTGAGCTTGCTCATGCTGTAGCAGCATGATTTGCGGGCGGTTCAAGACAGACGGGATGGGATTTGTAGTGGAAATACCTGACAAACTGGTATTTAAGTGGTCATATTGCATGACTAAAACGTGAACAGCCTAGAAAAAAGGTCATCACACTCAGGCAGTGCATGACTCCCGGAGGAAAGCTGCCACCCTGCCGCCAGTCTGTTCCAGGCCAGACCGGGCAGCGTGGCCAGAAAACCACAGCAGCTCGTACCACAATGCAACAGGGGCCATTAGCGGCCCCTGAGAAACAGCATTACACCTGCAGCGAAGGTGGTTTACCTGCGCCAGCTGATCAGCACAACACCAGAGAGAATGATGACCATGGCCAGGATTTCCTGCTGCCCGACATGCTCGCCCAGCAACAGAACACCCAGCAATACTGCGATGATGGGATTAACGTAGGCATAGCTGGTAGCCGCGGCTGGCGATACCGTTTTCAGCAGATGCAGATAGGCACTGTAGGCCACCATGGAGCCAAAAACCGACAGATAGGCGATTGCCGCCCAACCCTGCCAGGCCGGCATGGCTGCCAGATGCTCGCCGGTTACGACACTGCCCAGCAGCAAGGCCAGGCCGCCAAAAATCATCATCCAGGCACTACCCATCGGGCCCTTGGGTTGAACGATCACCCGGCTCCAGGCCGACCCCAGCGCCCAGCCAGCCGAGGCAAACAGCAGCCAGAATGCGCCCATGGGGCTGGTACGCAGATTGGAACCCAGGTTCAGCACCACAATGCCCAGCATACCCAGCGCAATACCCGCCCATTCGCGGCCACGCGCGCGCAGACCAAAACAGAAGCGGCCAAACAGCACGGTGAACAAGGGCACCGTGGCCACCACCAGCGCAGCCACTCCGGAAGACACCTGTTTTTCGGCCAGAGTGACAAAACCATTGCCGATGGCCGGCATCAGCACACCCAAAATGGCGGCACCGCACAATTCCTGCCGACTGGGCAGGCGATGGCCACGTAGCAGCAGGAAAGCCAGCATTACACTGCCGGCAAACAGAAAGCGCAGGCCGGCCATCATGAACGGTGGCCAGGATTCGATGCCGATACGGATAAAGAAATAGGTGGAACCCCAGATTACATACAGGGCAAAAAAGGCTGACAGGGTCAGCAAGGATAGCGAAGCGGGGCGGGCAGACATGGCGGACTCGGGGATACTGGCCGCATACCTTGCCTTCGGCCAATAAAAAACTCAAGCACGTGCAGGGAAAGCTCTGTTCTATCACCAGAACAATCCCGACACGGTCAGACCAGCGCTAGCGGGTAGCCAGCCGCTGCAGAATGTTGGAGAACTCTTCCATATAGGTATCGAAACGCGTGGCCAGCCGGTCCACATCGGTAGCAAAGCGGTTATACGCCACCACGGCGGGGATGGCGGCAAACAAACCTATTGCCGTTGCCACCAGTGCTTCGGCAATACCCGGAGCAACGGTGGACAAAGTAGCCTGCCCCACATTACCCAGCCCGATGAAGGCATGCATGATGCCCCATACCGTGCCAAACAAGCCAATGTAGGGACTGACCGAGCCAACGGTTGCCAGGAAGGAAGTATGGCTATCCAGCGTATCCAGCTCGCGCTGGGCGGCAGCGCGCATGGCGCGGCGCGAACCGTCCATGATGTCCGACAACTCAGCTCCGGTACGGCCACGCAGCTTGAGAAATTCGGCAAAACCGGACTGGAAGATGCGCTCCATACCCACGCTGTCATTACGACGGTTGGCGTCTTCATACAGGCGGTTCAGGTCGGCCCCGCTCCAGAAATTGCGTTCGAACTCGTCGCTGTGGCGACGCGCGGCACGCAATACCGCAATCTTGTTGAAAATCAGCGCCCACGACAGCACCGACACCAAGGCCAGGCCTGCCATGACCAGCTGCACCACCAGGCTGGCATTCATCACCAGGCTGAAAATGGAAATCTGCTGCACGATGTTTCCTTGTCTGCTTAATACGGCCTAACGCAATACGCGGCCAGTTGTGAAATCAATGATGGTGGAAGGCTTCCTGCGCTTGCCAATGCAGCCGGGCAGCGTCAGTACGGTCTGGCCAAAGGCCTTGCGACAGGCGGCTGCCGTCTTTAACGCACGCTGGCCCGCCCGGTTGGCAGAAGTGGACACCAGCGCACTGCCCAGCGCGCGGCACAGCGCAGCGGCTTCGCCGTGGGCGGTGATACGCACCGCAATTTTGTCGTGCCGGCCACGCAGGGCCGGTGGCACCTTGTGCGAAGCGGGCAGCAAAAAGGTATAGGGACCGGGCCAGTAACTGGCAAGTTCCGCCCACTGTGCCGCAGTCAGCGGCCTTACCAGATGGCGGATCTGCGCAATATTGGCCGCAATCACGATCAAGCCCTTGTGATTTGGCCTTGCCTTGACCGCCAGCACCCGGCGAATGGCCCGCACATCCGTTGGCAGACAGCCCAGGCCGAAACAGGACTCAGTAGAATAAGCGATCACACCCCCTCGGCGCAGGTGGGCACGTGCCTGCATCAGCAAACCGGCCTTGGGCAGGCGGCCAGGAAAGTGGAGCAAAGAGGAAGACGACATGCAGATGGGCAGGCATAAAAAACGGAAGCTGCCATTGTAGCGGCAGCGTCCACCATGATGAAACCGTGATCTGCGCTGGTTTCACTCTTTCTGGTTAAGATATTTGGCGTTGATGCGCGCCAGCGTGCCATCGCGCTGCATGCTGCGCAGCAATTCGTTCAGCTGCTGCACCTGGGCATCAGGCATGGCCGGATTGCAAGCCAGGTACAGCAAGGTGGTATTGAAGGTAAGCACCGGCTTGAGCTGGCTGACTTTCTCCCGCGCCAGCAGCGAGGCTCCCAGATACTTGCCGGTGGCCCAGAAATCGATACGCCCTGCCAGCAGTTTTTTCACATTAAGCTGATCGGTATTGGCCAGATCGACATCAAAACCACGGTCGATCAGATACTGCGATACCGCATCGCCACTGTAGCCCCCTATCTTGAACGGCCTGGTTTCCTCCAGCGACAGCACCGCATGCCGGTTGTCCGCCCGCGCATACAGCACCCAAGGGTTCTCCACCAGCGGGCCTATCCACTTGAACTGGTGCTCGCGGGCATCGGTACGGGTAGTGGAATACAGACAGGTATTGGCCTCCAGCACGGTAAGGTTGAAGGCACGAATCCACGGCAACAGCTCGATGGCATAGCTGCTGCCCGCACGTTTGAGCAGCTCCTGCACAATTTCGGTGGACAAACCACTGATGTGACCGCCCGGCCCGGTCATATTGAACGGCGGATAGTCTTCGGTCAGCATCCGCAGCGGCGGGGCAGCATGGACGGCAAAACTGGAGGCCAGCAGCAAGCTGGCCAGGCGGAAACGGCAGGTCATGGCAGGTGCTCCCCTCAGCAGCTCACGATCCAAGTTTAGTCATGGCTCAAATATTCTGCCATATGTCGTTTTCGCGCTGTTATTTACTTACCACAAATTGAAAACACAAACACATAAAATTTATAAATTCTATTGTATCTTCACAATATTGATAAGATTTTTTTGCTGCCCTAATACAGCCCAATTATAAATTGGAGTCATTGTAAAACCTGGCCTCGCTTGAAATTCACAATTCTGCACATCTTTTCTTGTAGAATTCTCTACAACAGGAAGTCCATCAACAGGAACATCACTCGCAAACAATGATGCATAGTTTCTTGCGTAGAATTCAACATTCTTTTCAATATAAAAATCAGGCCTTCCTATTAATTCATGAGCTCTTTCTTCTGCCGCAGTAGCAACTTCTTGCATTGTGATCTGCCCATTCTTAGAAATTCTATACCTAACGGCTGCCAACCTCATTTCTGCAGAAATAATACATTCTTTAATTGCCTGCTCTGCAGTGAGATTTACCATCTCATCGGTTGAATTATTTTCTTTATTTTTTTTAATTTTCAACTGAATAGAGTTGTCAACCTGGGCAGCGCCACGCTGCACAGAAGATGAAGAAACTTTCTTCTCAACATCAGAAAAATCTGTTTTTTTATGATAAAATCCGTACAATACTGAACACATCAAAATAACGACAATCAAAATAATAATAATAATCAATATTTGTAATATCCGCTGCATACACTACCTCAAGTTAACATTAGCAATAGCGGTAAAAATTCCAAAAATTTACTCCGAATAATACTTTTATATGACATATCGCAATTTGTCATCTTCATATAGAAGAAGAATTTTCGGAAAACATAGCAAGATGAAAATTCTTATAAAAAAACAGCACCACCAGGGTGCTGTTCTGTTGACCATTCGGTAGCGACGATCATTTCGGCCGGTTGATCGCCTTGCTGCCGATATCGCGGCGCAGCTGGCTGCCATCAAAATGGATGGCATCCGCTACCGCATAGGCTTTTTGCTGCGCCATCTTCACGCTGTCGCCCAAGCCTACCGCGCACAGCACGCGGCCGCCATTGCTGACTACCTGCTTGCTGTCGTTGAACGCCGTACCGGCATGGAACACCATGCTGTCTTCGGTTTCCGCCGGCAGGCCGGTGATGACGTCGCCCTTGCGCGGGGCATCCGGATAGCCGGCGGCAGCCAGCACCACGCCCAGCGCCACGCGGCGGTCCCATTCGGCTTCTACCTGATCCAGCTTGCCGTTGACACCGGCTTCCAGCAATACGGTGAAATCGGACTTCAGACGCGCCATGATGGGCTGGGTTTCCGGGTCGCCAAAGCGGCAGTTGAATTCGATGGTGAACGGGTTGCCGTCGTGGTCGATCATCAGGCCGGCATACAGGAAGCCGGTATAGCTGTGGCCATCCTTCTTCATGCCCTGCACGGTGGGCAGGATGATTTCGCGCATCACGCGGTTATGCACCTGCGGAGTAACCACCGGAGCCGGGCTGTACGCGCCCATGCCGCCGGTATTGGGGCCCAGGTCGTTGTCCAGCAGGCGTTTGTGGTCCTGGCTGGTGGCCATCGGCAGCACATGATCGCCATCCACCATCACGATGAAGCTGGCTTCCTCACCCTGCAGGAAGTCTTCGATCACCACGCGCGCACCGGCACTGCCCATCTTGTTGCCCACCAGCATATCGTCGATGGCGGCATGGGCTTCGTCCAGCGTCAGTGCCACCACCACGCCCTTGCCCGCGGCCAGGCCATCGGCCTTGATCACGATGGGCGCGCCCTTGCCAGCCACATAGGCATGGGCCTCAGCCGCATCGGTAAAGGTCTGGTAGCCGGCTGTCGGAATGCCATGGCGCTGCATGAAGGCCTTGGCAAAGTCCTTGGAGCTTTCCAGCTGAGCACAGAACTGGGTGGGGCCGAAGATCTTCAGCCCGGCAGCACGAAAGGCATCCACCACACCGGCAGCCAGCGGGGCTTCCGGGCCGACCACGGTCAGCTGGATGTCTTCACGACGGGCAAATTCAACCAGCGCCTCGTTGCCGCTCAGCTCGACATTGGTGAGATTGGGGTCCAGCGCGGTGCCGGCATTGCCCGGTGCCACATATACCTTGGAGACGCGATTGGACTTGGCAATACGCCACGCCAGCGCGTGTTCGCGGCCACCGGAACCGATTACCAACACTTTCATCTTGCGAGATCCTTCATCGTTAGCGGCAGCAGATGGCTGCCGGCATGGAGCAGCAGGCCCTGTCGGTCTGCGCTCAGAATTGTACATTCAGATTGGCAGGAAACGGATAAATCCCGCTGCCTGCATCGGGAAGCAACTGCGCGTGCTGGCTGATTTTCCTGCCGTCGATCAACCCCTGCCATTGCACATCCAGCGGATAAAAACGCGCGTCAGGGCTTGCCACGGGCCGCCACTGCCAGCGCGCTTGCACGTCGGTCACCGCCGGGCAGCCATCGCCGCCGGCATCACCACACACGCCCTTGTTGTCGGCCTGTTCGGTCAGATGCCCCATGCTGCGGATATCCGTGGCGGTGGCGTGGAAAAACTCCACCGTGCTGGCGGTATAGCCTTGCTGCAGATAGCTGCTGTGCAAGGTCCAGCCCCATTCATGCGGGCCCAGCTGTACCACGCGCGCGCTGGCCGCCATGCCGTTGGTGCCCATTTCCAGCTGCTTTTCCGTTTGCAGCACATACTGGCCGTTCTGCAACACAAACAGCAGCAGGCGGCTGATGCCGGAGGCGGCAAAGCTGTCCATGCCCTCGCCGGCCGAATCTGCCGTGTCCGCCACAAAGCTGGTCAGCAACAGCTGACGGCCCTGGCCGTCCCGGGCCAGTTGCAAGGGCCCGAATGCACCGACAAACGGGCCAGCACTATTGCTGGCCTTGGCGTCCAGCTTCCACTGGTCCGGTTTGGAGCCGGTCTGCATGTTCTGCGTGCTGCGGTACACCGCCAGCGCCTGCTCGGCCAGCCGGTTAAGGTCGGGCGTCTGGGCAAGCGGGGCCGGAGCCGGCGTCGGGGCCGGCTGTTCCAGCCAGTACACCGTAGCAGCCACGCCGAATATCAGCACAATCAGCAGCATGATTCTGGTGGTCTTGTTCACGGCTTCTCCGGCGGGCGGCAAAGCAACAGGGGTGCGGCCTCCCCGGCGCAACTTGCGCGGGGAGGCGGTATGCGCTTAGTGGCGGAAATGACGAACGCCGGTCAGTACCATGGCAATGCCGTGCTCGTCGGCAGCGGCGAATACTTCTTCGTCACGCATGGAGCCACCCGGCTGGATGATGGCCTTGATGCCCTGCTCGGCAATCACGTCGATACCGTCGCGGAAGGGGAAGAAGGCATCACTGGAAGCCACTGCACCTTGCAGGCTCAGACCAGCATCCTGTGCCTTGCGGGCGGCGATGCGGGTAGAGTCCACACGGCTCATCTGGCCGGCACCGATACCGGCGGTCTGGCCGTTGTTGCAGAACACGATGGCATTGGACTTGACGAACTTGGCCACGCGCCAGGCGAACAGCAGATCGGACATTTCCTGCGGGGTGGGTTGACGCTTGGTCACCACACGCAGTTCGTCCAGTGCCACATTGCGGATGTCCGGAGTCTGTACCAGCACGCCGCCGCCCACGCGCTTCAATTCGAAGCGGTTGGCACCGGTTTCCAGCGGAATTTCCAGTACGCGCACGTTTTTCTTGGCGGCAATGATGGCCTTGGCTTCTTCGGTGAAGGACGGGGCAATCAGCACTTCCAGGAACTGGCCGGTCACGGCTTCCACGGTTTCGGCATCCACCGGGCGGTTGAAGGCGATGATGCCGCCAAAGGCGCTGGTGGTGTCGGTGGCAAAGGCCAGCTTGTAGGCGCTCAGGGTGTCACCGGCCACGGCCACGCCGCAGGGGTTGGCATGCTTGACGATGACGCAGGCGGTCGCATCGAAAGTCTTGACCGCTTCCCAGGCTGCGTCAGCGTCAGCGATGTTGTTGTAGGACAGTTCCTTGCCCTGCAGCTGGCGGTAAGCGGAGATGGTGCCGGCTGCCGGGTCCAGGTCGCGGTAGAAGGCGGCGGACTGATGCGGGTTTTCGCCGTAGCGCATGTCCTGCACCTTGACGAACTGGGCGTTCAGGCGGTTCGGGAAAGCCACGCGTTCCGGCTTGCCGCTCACCACGCCATCGGCCAGGCTGGTCAGGTAGTTGGAGATGGCACCGTCGTAAGCGGCGGTGTGGGTGAAGGCCTTCTTGGCCAGTTCGAAGCGGGTGGTCTTGGCCAGCTTGCCGTCATTGGCCTTCAGTTCGGCAGTCAGCGCAGCGTAGTCGGCAGCGTCGGTGACGATGGCAACGTGGGCCCAGTTCTTGGCTGCGGAGCGCACCATGGTGGGGCCGCCGATGTCGATGTTTTCGATGGCGTCTTCCAGCACACAGTCCGGATTGGCGATGGTGGCTTCAAACGGGTAGAGGTTCACGCATACCAGGTCGATGTTGCCGATATCGTATTCGGCCATCTTGGCCACGTGCTCCGGCAGGTCGCGACGGCCCAGAATGCCACCGTGCACCTTGGGATGCAGGGTTTTCACACGGCCATCCAGCATTTCCGGGAAACCGGTGTAGTCGGACACTTCGGTCACCGGCACACCATTGTCAGCCAGCAATTTGGCGGTACCGCCGGTCGACAGGATATGCACGCCCAGTGCGGCCAGTTCCTGTGCAAATTCCAGAACACCGGTCTTGTCGGATACGCTGATCAGCGCGCGTTCGATTTTGGTCATGTTTCTCTACCACCTTGGCTAATGAATGAAAAAGCTGTTTTTACTGTGGCCTGATGCCCGCATCAGGCCGTATCCGGTTTGCCCTGCCTTGCGGGCAGGCACAAAAAAACCGGCCATCCTGTGTGGGGTATGGCCGGTTTATCTTCATATCAAATCATACGACTTCATTTTTTTACGCAGGGTGTTGCGATTGAGCCCGAGCAGCTCTGCCGCCCGGGTCTGGTTACCCTGCGTGTGGGTGAGCACCACCTCGATCAGGGGTTTTTCCACACAGGCCAGCACCATATCGTAGATGGAGGCAGGTATTTCGCCGTCCAGATCACGGAAGTATTGTTCCATCGCCAGCCGCACCGACTGGGAAATATGTTCGTTGTTTTGCATGTTTATTGTTCTGTCTTCAACATATGGTGTGAACGCTGCGTACTGCACTGTAGCCCGCTCCCGGGTGTCCTGCTGCTGCCTGCCGGTCAAGCCGACACCGTCTCTTCTGCCAGCTCGTCCAGGTATTCCAGGTGTTCCGACTGCCCAGCCAACTGATCGAAATAGCCTGCCACCGCCAGGCGCTGGCTGCCGGTTTCTTCCAGCTGGTACATGGTCTGGCGGAATTCATTGGAGCCCCTCAGCCCCCTGGTGTACCAGGCAATGTGTTTGCGGGCGATGCGGCAGCCGGAATACTCGCCGTAAAACCCGTACAAATCATCCAGATGCTCCAGCAACAGCTGGCGGATTTCCGTCACCGTGGGTGGCGGCAAGCATTCACCCGTCTCCAGGTAATGCTGCATTTCGCGGAAAATCCACGGCCGCCCCTGCGCCGCCCGGCCTATCATCACCGCATCGGCACCGGTGTACTGCAACACCTGCTGCGCCTTTTGCGGGGTGTCGATGTCACCGTTGGCAATCAGCGGAATGCCGATGCTGGCCTTGACCGCACGGATGGTGTCGTATTCGGCATCACCGCGATACATGTCTTCCCGGGTGCGGCCATGCAGCGCCAGCGCCGCGATGCCGCAGTCTTCGGCCAGCCGGGCGATGCGCAAGGCATTGCGATGCTCGGGACTCCAGCCGGTGCGGGTTTTCAGCGTCACCGGCACATCCACCGCCTTGACCACCGCGTCCAGAATGCGCCCCACCAGTGCTTCATCGCGCAGCAAGGCGGAACCGGCCGCCACATTACATACCTTCTTGGCCGGACATCCCATGTTGATGTCGATGATCTGCGCACCCTGCTCCACATTGATGCGTGCGGCCTCCGCCATCTGCTGCGGGTCCGAACCGGCAATCTGCACCGAAATCGGCTCCACTTCGCCGGCATGATCGGCCCGACGCAAGGTCTTGGCCGTGGCCCACAGCGACTTGTTGGAGGTAATCATTTCCGATACGGCCATGGCCGCGCCCATTTTCTTGCACAGCATGCGAAACGGCCTGTCCGTCACGCCGGCCATGGGGGCGACGATCAGCCGGTTTTTCAGGGTGTAAGGGCCTATGCGCATCGGAGTTTTCTGCGGTCAAACAAGCAAAAGGGCGGCCATTGTAATGCTTTTTTTTTGAGCAGTAAAAATCTTTTTGCTTATTTTTTGAGCAAGATCGATAGCCAGAAGAAATGGTACTGACGGGTACTGCGAGAAGGGGTGGGGGTTGGAAGTCAGCCGATAAGCCGGGTTCTGTCGTTGGACAGTCATTCCTCTAGTACTGCCGTTACCGACAGTCTCAAGCAACCTACCCGGGGACAACGCGAGCCACGTTAACGCCCCCCTATTTGGTCTTGCTCCTGATGGG
>NZ_JASLFG010000022.1:0-31797 GCF_030150775.1 Aquitalea sp. | reverse complement strand
ATAAGGCACCAGGCTGTCCATGGTGTCCAGCACGAAGCTCAGGTCCGGTTCGCGGTATTTGTTCAGCGGGGTCGGCACACACAGAATCAGGGTGTCGGCTTCCGGCGCGCGGGCGAAATCGGTGGTGGCTTCAAAGCCGCGGGTACGGGCAGTGGCAATGCTGTCGGCGCTGATATGCTCGATATAGCTCTTGCCGGCCATCAGGGCATCAACCTTGCTCTGGTCGATGTCAAAGCCCAGTACCTTGTAGCCCACTTCGGCAAAACGCAGCATCAGCGGCAGGCCGACATAGCCCAGGCCGACAATGCCGATAACGGCGGATTTGTCCGCGATTCGTCCAAGAAGCACGTCTTTTTTTGTCGTCATGAAATCATCCTGAAATATTGAAATGACTTGTTGTTGTTCTCAATCACATCACGCGGCCAGGTATACGGCAGAGGTTTTCTCTGCAATGGCTGGCCAGTCGTAATTCTGTTTTACCCAGCGGGCCGAATCGTTCCAGCGTTGCGACAAGTCTTCTGCTGCATACTGCTGTAGACGGGCAGCAAGCTGCGCGGTATCGCCCAGTGGGAAATAGCACTTCTCCGGCAAGGACAGCTCCAGATGCGGCGGGATATCGCTGACAATCACCGGCGCGGCCAGACTGAGTGCTTCGAGCAAGGCAATCGGCAGGCCTTCATGCGATGAAGGCAGCACAAAAACGCCGCTATAGGCATACAGGTAGGCCAGTTGCTGGGCATTTTGTCGTCCCAGAAACACGACCTGCTCACTGGCACGCTCCAACACCGAGCGAGAATAGTCATCCGCATGGTCTGCCTCGCCGGCGAAAACCAGCTTCCAGCCGGGCAAGGCGGCCTGCTGAAACGCGTCAATCAGGTCGTGATGCCGTTTCTCCGGCACAAAGCGACTGACATGCAGGATGTAGCGGTAAGGCTGCAAGCCCAGTTGCTCCACATCGGCCGGGCGAATCGCATCGGTGGCAAAGCCGGTCACACCGTTAGGAATCAGCTTGGCCTGCCGGGACAGAGTGTTCTGCACCAGGTCTTGCAAGCCATGCGAAATGACAATCACTTTGCTGGCACACTTCACCCCCAAAAACTCCGACAGGCGCAAAAAGGCCTTGGCCCCCCTGCCCCATTTCTGTCGCGCATAGTCCTGGCCGTGGTGGGTCATCACCACCTTCATGCCCAACAAGCGGGCCAGCGGAGCAAAAAAAGCCGGACCGATAGCGTGAATGTGCACTAGCTGTTGACGCTGGAAAAATGCCACCCAGATAGCCAGAAAAGTGTGCAGCAGGGTTTCGGTAAATTTGTGCTGTGGCGACCACACCTTGCAGATCTTCACACCGCGCCAGGCCGGGCTGTCGAAATCCGCCATATAGGGTGCGCGCGCATAGACGGTCACCTCATGCCCGGCCGCCACCAGCAGGGGCGCAAGCGATTCGACATGGCGTTCCACACCACCCTGCACATCGGGAATACCCCGCAAACCGATAATGCCTACCTTCATGCCATCACTCCTCCCTGAGCCGGGGTCGCGGCATTCAGGCAGCGCGTAATCCCCTCGACAAAATTGTCAGCCATGTTTTCCACGGTATAAATCTCCCCCGCCTGCAAGGCCATTTGCTGCATCTGCTGCAGCTCCATCGGGGTATCCATCAGCCGTAAGACGCGGCTGACATACTCATCAATCGCATCCCCGATCAGCCAGCCATCCACGCCATTGCGCAGAAAGCAGATTTCCGGCCCATGCTTGGCACCCGCCATGGTGATCAGCGGCACACCGGCGATAAAGGCATCCAGAATGTTCAGCCCCACCGCGCCCGGACACAGGGTAAGCGCCGCCAGGCGAAACAGCACCGCCTTGCCGGCACCATGACGCGGGCCGACAAAGCGAATCCAGGGCCGCGTAGCGCACATCTGCTCGACATAGGGTTGTTGTGCGCCGGAACCGACAATCAGCAGGCGGAAGTGTGCTGCCCGCTGCTGCAGACGGTCGGCAATTTCAAACAGCTGGTCCAGCCGCTTGTCCGGATAGAGCGAACCACAGTAAATGCCGACAAAATCACCGGCATCCAGCCCCAGTTCATCCCGCTGACGGGCAATATCCGCCTCGCTCACCATGTAGAGCTGTTCCTTGAACTCGACATTGTCGATGGCATTGTTGAGCACGGTAATCTGCCCGGGCGGAAAGCCTGAGCCTTCCACAATCTGCCGCGTATGCTGGGTGTAACCAAACCACCAGTCCGGCCAGCGCAGGGTTTTTTCCTTCCAGCGCTCGCGCAGACCGCCCGGCGCATTGGACTGGAAGTCCTTGCCATGTCCCCAGAACGCCACCCGAGGCGAGCGGCCAAGGCGTCGCCGCAACAGCCAGTAATAATTGGCCAGCAGGCGGTTCTCATGCATGAACACAAACAGATCGGCGTCCTGCACCACGGCGGGGGCCGGTTGCCAGCAAATATCCTTTTTTTCCTTGATCGGAAAGTAAGTGTTTTTTACCGGAATGGCCCAATCCAGCCGGCCGGTATCCTTTTTCTTGATTTCATCCCGGTAGGGCTGGCCATAGACCACATCCAGCCGGATGCCCCGCTGGGCACATTTAACCCGCATCAGCTCGAACAGCTTGGTGCGGTAGTGAAACAGGCGATACTGAAAAATGGTGACTTTCATGCAAACCTCGGATCTGGCTATTGGCATCAGTCAATGCTGATAAACACTGGGTCAGCAAAATTGCGTGTCAAGGCACTCAGCGTCTCGGTTCTGCTGGAACTCATATTGATTGTCTGGCCATTCAACAAATGGACTTTCCCCAGCATGGGGTTGGCCGTCAGCCATTCAACCGGCACCAGCGGAATACCCCACACCACGCGGCCCACCAGGTAATTTCCCTCGTAGACCGCACAATTGGCCTGGCTGTCTGACAAGGAGCAGCCACGTACCTTCCGCCCCTTGGAAAACCAGATCTTGGCATTGGCATAGGCTTCGCCCAGGCCATTGAGCTGGCCAGCCTTCTTGTTGGGCAAGGTACTGCCCATAGACGAAGAATCATGGGCAAACCAGTAAGTACGTGCCACCCCGCCATTGCTGGATGCCACCTGCACTTTCAACATCAGGCTGGCCGCTTCGTCATCGCTGTACACCTTGTCCAGCGCGCTTCCAACAGCACCCGCCCGCACCTGATTGCCGGAGGAACCCACCAGCACGCCCATCTCGGTATTCCATACCGGCTTGTCCTGCAGCTTATAGCGCACCAGCATCTGGCGGATTTGCGACAACAAGGAGGTGAACTCGTTGATGGAGCCGGTTTTCAGATAAAAGTGGAAGCCAATCACATCGCAACTGCGGCCCCCGCCCTGTGACAGGAAATAATCCAGGCGCTTGATACCAAGGTCAGAGCCATCCATGGCCGGACACACCACCAGGGCCTGCGGGTCGGCCGCATGAATGGCCTGCGCCGCCAGCTCGGTCATGCGGACCAATTGTGCGGTACTGCCAGAAAAGAAACCGGGCGAATACATCTTTATCGCCTCACCGATACGCGGCTCGTTCATTACCTCGTAGGCAGTAATCCGGCCCCGGTAGCGTCTTGCCACCGTGCCGACATAAGCGGACCAGTCGCTCATCCGTACCGGCTCGGCAGCTGCCCCCAGACCGAAACTGCCCAGCTCTGTCGGACGTGCACTGGCCCAGACCGGGGTCTGGCCCAGGGTATACATCACGTTCATGCCACGGGTTTCAGCCAGACGCACATGCTGGTCCAGCACTGAAAAATCATAAACATCCTGCCGTGGCTCCACGTCGCGCCACAACGTCTTGGGATTGCCCCAGATACGGATGCCATCAAAGGCAAAACTGGAGATTGCCGAATAGGAATCCGGGTAAAAAACATGCTGGCCAAAGAAAAATATATTGTTGGAAAATGCCGCAGACGACATTACCGACATCCAAACAAACCAGCCGCACACCAGCAAACGTTTCATGTCATTCCTTTCCGGACTCTTCATAACCACAGCTAAACAAACCCACCGTTGATTTTTCAGATATGACACGAGCCGGAATACCTGCAATCGTGCAATTCCCCTCTGGAAAGCTTTTATTAACAACTGCATTTGCACCAATAATAACATTATCGCCAATAACAATTTTTCCATAAAGCTTGGCACCGGGACCAATATAACAATTACGCCCCATTACCGGAACCTCATCCAATGTACCTATTTGAGTGCCGATGTTAGTACCAATATGAATGCGACAATTAGGACCAATCCGCGCATAGCTATTTACTACAATATCTCCACGATGCGGCAATGCCAAACCGGGCCCGAACGCATTCAAGGGGATGGAGTAGCCCAGCAACCGCCCTAATCTTCTGCGGCGGATTTCAACAAAAATACGAATCAAAAAGAAACAACCAATATTATGATTGTACTCAGACTGCCGCAACAAACGAACATAACGCCATCTATCATTAAAAAAATGATCTATCCAACCATTTCTCACACCCATGGAGACACGATCCGCCTCCAGATACATTTTGTAATCACGCCTATTTTTTATCATCAAAACCTACCCACTCACTTACAGCAACACGTGCCAGAGAAGCAAAAAAAACAATATTCAAAAAACCCACCAATCTAAAGAAAGTACTTTCCGCATAATTCTCCAGAATGATGTAGATAAAAAAAGCAAGGTGAAAATAAAATTCAGGACGTCCTGATTGATAATGACGGAAAATATGCCAGCCATACACCAACAGCACCAAAGCCAGCAAACCCAAACCTACATAGCCCAGATCATTGAATATATCCAGATACCCGTTATGCGCCTGCCCCACATATCCGGCAGGAAAACGATAGGAAGTATAACTGGACGGGCTACCCAGACCATTCCAGAACCCACCATAACCACCACCCAGCCATGGATTGTGCAGACGGGTATTATCCAAAATAAGAGACCATAATTTGGTACGCCCCGTCAGCGTGCTCGATTTACCTAGCAATTGGAAAAACTGCTCTCGGACATCTCCGCCACCTAGCACACCTGCAAGCAGAAGAACCAGCACGGCAGTGCAAGCTGCAATCACCAATCCAAGCATCAAGGCACTGCCACTGCGATGGCGCAGCAGACGCCGCGTAACCAGCAAACCCAGACTGCACACTAAACCCGCGATCACGGCAACTGCACAGGTAGAGCTTTGTGACAACAGCAGCCCCAGCAAGGACAGTACGGCCATTAGCAACATGGTCTTGCGACAATTCCGCACTTCAAACACGGCAAAACTGAATATCAGCAGGCTGATGGCACATAGCTGACCAAACTCGTTCTTGAATGAAGTGACTCCACGCCAGCCGATTGATGTAATTGCTACCGAAGGGATAGCCGCAGTAAAAGCAAAAGAAAGAATCAGCAAAATTCCCAATGGCCAAGCCATAACCTGGATAAAACTAAGCGGGTTTTGTGACTTTTTTCCAAATGCTGCGAAGCATAAAAAAACCATCAAACCGAACAGAATTGCCCGCTTTAGTGAAACATCGGGAATGGCCGACCATGAAAACGAAACAAGGCAATACCCCAAAAGAAAAAGTGTAATCAGCAATCCTGAACTTAACTGAAGATCAATTTTTACATATCGCCCAAAACTAAAGCAGCGGAAAAATGCTACAGCGCCAATCGCCAGCCACGTCAATTGCCGAAACAGATTACTCCCACCATCAGACTGCACCTTATCCGCCGCCCCGATAGCAAACAGGCTGATAAAAACAGCCAGCATAAACGTAACAATCATTAGTGAGCGCAGTGACTCAACACCACCACCCTGCATCACTTTGGCGGAATTACTTGTATTCACGATAAGGACCATTCACCAGGCCATAAACAATACCGGCCGCAATCGCCAGATTACGCACCATCCGGAAATTCAATGCTTTGCTGCGCAGCGGAGCAGCAAGCAGCATCAAGCCATTGCGCGCCATGAGATAAGCAGCCTTGACCCACATACGCAGCAAAGACTGTACGCGCGCCCTGCGTCGCATCAGGCTGGCTTCTACGGAACCAATGCGAAAGCTGCGCTTAAGCAGCCAATTGGGCGTGGCACGGTCTGCCGGAACTTCTTCAGTCACCATGGCCTCATCAGACCAGACTGCCTTTGCACCTTGCTGATACAAATGCTCGAAGAATGCGTAATCCTCGCCGCCACTCAGACCCAGCGTTGCGTCAAACTGCAAGGACTGTCCTTGCAGAAGAGCCGCATCTATCAGCACATTGCCAGTACGTGCCTCCAGTAATGGCAGCAAAGTACCGGTGGCATGCCTGGGCCGTTCATAGAAGCCGCCACTCACCAGCCAGGGCCGGATTCCCGGCGGATACACCGGCAACACCGGCCCGAACACCAGCTGCGCCTTGCTCTCACGCGCCAGCGCAACCAGGCTGTGCAGCCATTGCGGCACCGCGACTTCATCATCGTCGATAAAAGCCAGATAATCGGTAGTGACCGTGGCCAGGCCGGCATTACGGGTAAGCGCAATATTCTTTACCGGTTGCACCACATATTGCAGCGGCCACGGGAAGTCGGCTTTTGCCTGCTCCACTACCGCACGTGCCGACTGCTCGGCGTCATTGTCGACAATGCACAGGCGGGGACGCAGCCCTTCTACATACTGCGCCCGCAACGAATCCAGCAATTCCTGCAATTGCCCAGGGCGGCGATAGGTACACACGATTACCGTGATGCTAGGCAATTCAGTCATTGCGCTTGGCTCCAAAAACGGGTCGCCACAACATGGTCAGGATGAACAGCTCTGCCAGGCAGAGAATGAGCGGACACAGCACCAGTTGACGGGAGAGATACCCTGCCGGAACAAACAGCAGGTAGAACAGGACAGCCCCGGTGAGACCAGCCTTGAAAACGATTTTGTAACCACCGGCATCAGCCAGCATGGCGGTGGACAGGATGTTGCGCAGCCACTGCACCAGGAAGTAGCCCCCCCAGGCCAACACCAGCGGAATGAAGCTTGCCGGGGGCAAATAGGCGGGCAAGGCTGCCGGGTATAGCGTCAACAGCAGCAGGGCCAGGACAAACAGCAAGACCACGCCGCTGCACACCAGCGCCTGGCGGCGCACCAGCGCACGCTTTTGCTGCAGCAAACCCTGGTGCTCCAGCTGCGAAAACACGGGCCGGTAATAGCCGGCCCAGCCCTGAATCATCAGGCCGACCGGGGTGAAGAACAGCCGGGTTGCGGCCAGCATGGCCACCATGGCCTTGCCCTGCACGGTATCCAGATAAAACCAGTAACCATTACTGAACAGCCAGGTCACCAGCACGCCAGGCAAGGCCCAGCGCGCGCAGGACCACACTTGCGCGGCAAAGTCGCGGTCCAGTCGGACAATAGCGGGTGCTCCATCGACATGGCCGGCACGTGGCCGGGCAAACAGCGACATCAGGCCGGGAAAGGCAATGGCCATGATCACCAGGCTCATGGACAAACTCTTCAGATACCAACCAATGGCAGCCAGCAGCATGAATAACAGCAAATAGGCCAGATCATGCAGAAACAGACCGGGCAGCTGGCCCAGCATCAGCCAGGCAGAGCGGTTGGCGTCACGCACCAGCAGAAAGGCAAAGCTGGCCAGAAACAGCATCGTCGCCAGATTGAACCAGCCCGCACCCAGGGTGAGCTGGCGATAGCCGGCAAACAGCACACCGCCAAACACGGCAATGATGAGGCTGAGCCAGATACCGCGGTGGATGGCCTGCTGCCTGGCACCTGCATCCATCTTGCCCGACAGGGTAATCAGGGGCTGCAACCACAGCGCATTCTGCAGGCTGGCCAGCAAGGCATAGCCATTGAGAAACAGCACAAACGTGGTGTATTCGCTCTTGTCCGCATAATGCAGCAACAGGAATGACGCAATAAAACTGATGCCGCTGACCATGCCCTGGCAAGCGAAGGACAATACCGGGCGAGGAATGCGGTTCAGCATGGGCTGCATGCCCAGAGTCAGGGTACGAATGGCCGAGTGGTTCACAGCGCCACTACTCCCGTGCCAAAGAACTGCGTACGCACCCCTTCCGGCTGGGCGGCATACAGGCTGGCAAGAAATTCCGTCTCCAGCACCCGTGCAGCAGCCACATCGTCATTGATGGTGGAAACCCGCACGATCATGCCGTCATACACCAGCCCGGCCAGACCGGCACGCACTTGCACCAGCTTGCGGCTTTCGCGGCCGGAAGCCACTTCACCATTGGTGGTGATCCAGTACATCAGCGGCTCGATCCTTTGTTCGCGCTGCGCCACCATGGTGTTGACGGCCAGGCGATGGCGACCAAGCTGTAGCGTGCCCTGCTGCTTGTCGTGCAAGGCAAAGCCCTGTGCCGGGTAGCACAGGTCCGGCCGGTGCGTCTGCTGGCCGGATCCCTGACGC
Organism: Aquitalea sp.; assembly: GCF_030150775.1. Lineage (NCBI taxonomy): Bacteria > Pseudomonadati > Pseudomonadota > Betaproteobacteria > Neisseriales > Chromobacteriaceae > Aquitalea > Aquitalea sp. Next base: position 23,377 of record NZ_JASLFG010000022.1, on the reverse strand, counting down.
TGGTCGCGGCTATAAGCAATGGACAACATGACATGCTGGCCTCTGCCATTGACGTATACCCGCTCCAGCACCTGGCTATAGGTGCGATTTAGCTGGGCATCCACCTCCGGATTGACAATCACGCCCTTCATATCCACCTGCCGCCAGTCGGCAAACGCCGTTGGCACCATGCCGGCGAGGTCTATACGATTGCTGTCGGCAGTAAAGGTGCGCGGGGTGAAGGCGTAAGCCAGTACAGCAGCCAGCAGCATGATCAGCGCAAGCAGGCATTGGCGCAGCAGATTCAAGCGGGGCATCAGCCATTCACCTTTTGCAAGAACGCATCAAACAGAAACACACACAAGATGGCGACTCCAAACAACAACAAACCCGAAAATTCGTGGATAAAACCCTGGCCGGCAGCATCCCCGTAGTAATAGGTCACCAATACCAGGGTGATGACGCGCACGATGTTGGAAACAATCGCAGCCGGCAGCACCGCAATCAGCAGCAGTACACGATTGACAGCCCGGGCCGGCGTAAAGAAATAGAGATAGAGCAAACCGAAGGCCAGCAGGCTGAACATTGAATTGATGCCGGAACAGGCATCCGCCACCATCAGTTGGTACTGACCGATATTCAGCACTACCCCGCTGCGGCTGATGGGATAACCCGCCAGATACAGCAGTTGCTCCACCGCCTGCGACACCCCCATTTTCAGACTGGCGGTCAGCCAGTCCACCAGAAAGCCCGGCAAGGGAATCAGGATCAAAATGAACAGCAAGGGATAACGATAGGCATGCAGCAAACGGTAGCCACCATGCAATAGCAGCAGTCCGGCAATGATGAAAACGAAACTGCCGATTTCCATGAACCAGACATCCTGCGAATGCCCCAATACATACATCACCAGCCCAAGGACAAACGGCAGCACGCCCAACTTGCTGCCGGCAGCAGAAGCATCAATGACTTCCTGCTGCGCCTTGTTCCAGAACATCCAGGCAATGATCAAAAAAAACCGGGCCATGCCCCTGTTCTTTGATTGGCCACAATTGCTGGGAAAGCTTGTAAAGCGTAGGTAGCAACAGGCAAGCCAGCCCGGTCAGCATCACCGGGTTGGCAGCCACTGCCGGCGGCAGCCAGCGAGCAGGTGCAACAGCGCGCGTCATGACGTCCCCCTAGCTGCCGCTGACAAAGCTGTTCAACACACAGCCCAGCACCGTGGCACCGGCCATGCGCAGATCATCACGCGCAGCTTCCAGATCATTCACCTTGCTGCGCCCGGGCTCGGCCAGCAGCACCACGCCCTTGGCGCGCGCGGCCACCAGTTGGCCATCAGCCTTGCCCTTCAGGGCTGGGGCGTTGACGATAACGATGTCAAAATCAGCTTCTGCCTGCTGCAGCAGCTCGCCCAGTGCGGCACCGGACAGCAGCTCCTGCTTGTTAGGCACATCGGTGCCCCCTGGAATCAAAAACAAATTGGGCAGGGGTGGAATCGCCAGCATGCAGCCATCATCGGCACGGCCGGCCAGGATATCGCTCAAGCCCAGGCGATTGGGCTGACGGAACAGACCATGCTGGACCGGCGCATGCAGGGCTGCATCCACCAGCAAGGTGCGCAAACCCAATTGGGAAAACACGATAGCCAGATTGGCAGCCAGCCAGCCCACCGCAACCTCGTTGTCATAGCCGGCAACAGCGATAATCTTGTTGCCGCCACTTACCCAGCGCAGGATCAGTTGGCTGCGCAGGCTGCGTAAAGCCTCCACCTGGGCCGATTCATTGTGGTAGGCCGCAATCAGGCCGGGATCCAGCGCGGGATCGCCCAGCGCCAGGCAGGGGTAGTCAAACTGGTGCGATAGCACTTCCTGGATATCGCGCTCGCTCAGAAAGCCCAGCCGCACGGCTGCCTCGCCAAAACGCAAGCCCAGCTCCTGCTGCGCCAGCAATACTTTTTCCGCCTGGCTGGCGGTCAGCTTGCCTTGCTGCAACAGCAACTGGCCGATATTGGAATGTCTGGCTGCAAGCACTTCTTGCGTCCGTACCGGCATGGAAAGAGTCTGCGTATTCATGCGTTGGCCACCTTATTGTTGTTGCGCCAGAAAGCCCACGAGCGTTTTTTCCGGGCGGGTGCCGGCCCTATCGTGGCCAACACCGGCATGCCCAGCAGCGATTCCACATCGCGGGCGCAGCGGACACGACGGTCCAGGATTTCAGCCAGCAAGGCCGTACACAGGGCAATCACGCCACCCAGCACGAAAGCTGCCAGTACATTCAGCAAGATACGGGGACGAGACGGCTTGGCCGGCTCGGTTGCCTCTTTCACCACGCCCACGTTTTCCGTCATGGAACGGCTTTGCAGCGATGTGGTGGTAAAGCGGTCCTGTGCAGCGTCATAAGCCTTCTGCAGACCTTCAACCTTGCGCTGCAGCACATTGGCCAGGCTACGCTGCTGTTTCAGCTCCAGGATTTTCTTTTTCTGTTCGTCCAGCGCCATGCGCAATGTCTTGGCCCGGTTTTCGGCATTGGAGGCCGAGCCGCTCAGGCCACTGGCGTATTCGCTGGTCAGGGCCTGCAACTGGCGGCGATCACTCTCCACCTGGGCCTGGGCTTCCTTGTAATGCGGATGCTCAGGACCAACCTTGGTGGCCAGCTCGCGGAACTTGCCCTCATCCACAGTCAACTGGTTCTTGATCTGCTGAATCAGGGGATTGTTCAGCACATCCGGTGCCTTTTCGGCACCGCGCGTACGTGACTGGGCATCCATCGCCGCCGACTGCACCTGTACCAGTTGCGTAGAAATATCATTCAGGCGCTGCATTTCCACATCCAGCTTCTCGTCAGCAGCAACAATACCCTTCTCGTTCAGATAGCTGGCCAGCTCCTGTTGCGCCTGTTCCAGATTGCCCTGCAAAACCTTGAGTTGCTGCTGGAAAAACACATTATTCTGCTGCGCGGCACTGGTACGCATGCTGGCCAGGGTGTGGACATAGCCCTGGGCAATGGCATTGGCAACCGCAGCAGAAAAATGCGGCTCAGGCGAGGTAAAGCTGATGCTGACGGTGCTGCCTTCCTTGCTCGGCTTGATATCCACTTTCTTGGCCAGCCGGTCGGCCAGCCAGATACGCAGGCTGCCCTTACCGTCGGCATCATCCTGGAAGGCCTTGATGGCCTCATCCGACTTGGCCAGACCCAGCGTATCCACGACATATAGCAGGGAGTTCTGGCTGGCCAGAATATCCATCTGGCTTTCCATATAGCCAGGCACCAGGTAGGCCTGCACCGGCTGTCCGGTAACCGGATCATTCGCCTTGGTATCCAGTGCCAATACTGTTTCGGCAGTAAACTGCTCGGGCAGCACCAGGCTGACACCAAGCACGGTCAACACCAGTCCTGCGTGCACAGCCACGATCAATTTCTTGCGGGCACGCAGAATGCCCAGATATTGCGACAGATTCATATTGGCCAGCATGTCAGAACCAGCTTTCTTCTACGTAAACAACGTCGTTGACCGACAAGGCATCAGACAGGGAAACCGACTTCATTTCCTTGCTGCTGCCATCTGCCAGCTTGCGGGTGATCTTGATGGAGCTATGGGATGCCTTGCTGCTAAAACCACCGGCAACCGAGATGGCCTGCATCACCGTCATGCCGGGCTCCAAGCGGAAATTGCCAGGGCGCTGCACTTCACCCAGCACAAACACCTGCGAACGCGGAATGAACAACACATCACCGGCCTTGAGCCAGATATTGCGCTTGTCCGGATCGCTCTCACCAGCCAGCTGCGCTACCGAGTACGTAACCTGGGTGTTGTCACGGGTCAGCAGCACGGTATCGCCAGCGGATGGTGTCACCCCGGTAGCAATCGCCAGGGCATCCAGCAAGGAAGTCTGGCTGTCCAGCGGATAGCGTCCCGGTTTATTGACCTCGCCCAGGATGGTGAAACGGTGACTGACATATTGCGTCACCAGAATGGAAACGCTGGGCTTGACGATATAGCCGGCAGAACGCAACACGCTTGCCAGCGCATTTTCTGCAGCGGCAACCGACAAGCCGTTCAGGGAAATCAGCCCGATCAGCGGGAAATTGACCTCCCCGTCCTTGGTCAGCTGGGTTTCAACAGACAAATCGGCATGATCCCAGACCGTAATCTTGACCACATCCCCAGCACCCAGCTTGTAATCACTGCCCGGCGCAGCAAACACCGCTGCACTGAATACCGCCAGTAAAACAATCAGAAAATGACGCAGCATGCCTAGAAACCCTTCAAACCGGAATTGACCGTATCGGTAGACAGACCATTGGCTGCCGCAGCGGGCGCACTTGCTGCCGCATTGTTAGCAAATCGCTTCAGATAAGTGACTTTGGCTGCTTTTTTCAGCTCGGCCAGCTTGCTGTTTGCAGACTCCTGCTCTGCCGTCTGCTTCAGATAAGCCACAATCCTCTCCTTGCTGTCAGCCAGACTCACCGGACTGCCCTCAGCCCTTACCAACTGCACCAGCATTACATTGCCCGCTTCAGGGCGCACCAGTATGTCGCCAGCCTTCAGCTTGAACAGCTGCAGCAGGAGATCCATCGGCAGCTGGTCGGCAGCCACGCGGCTGGTTTTTTCCTGGAATGCCTGATGCATCGACTCCAGTGCCTGTTTGGTCTGAGCAGCAGAATGAGACTGTTCGATTGCTGCCTTTACCTCACCGGGCAGCTGGGCCACGGGCAGATTGAACATGGTGAATTCATACGTGGCATGTTGGGAAAACAGCGCCGGATTGCTTTCGTAAAACTTCTGCACCTCAGCCGCACCGGGCTCACCTGCCTTGGCCTGCAACTTGCTCAAGGCCGCCGCCGCAAGAATCTGCCGCTTGGCCTGCTCCACGGCTTGCATCACATCAGGGTCGCGATCCAGCTTCAGCTCGGCAGCCTTCTGCTGCAGGATTTCCTGATTGACCAGATAATCCAGCGCATTTTGCTTAGCCAGTGCCTGATCAGCGGTGTTACCGGCTCCGCGCAGCACGCCATTAAGCTGCATCACGGTAATTTCACCGTCATTCACCTTGGCCAGCACCTGACTAGGGGCCGCCTTTTCATCCTTTTGACCGCAGCCTGCCAACAGCACGGCCACACTGGCCACGCCGGCAAACAAGCGGCAGGCCCGCGGCATTGACAAGGTATTTGGATATTTTTTAATAAGCATTTTTGTCCCGCCAAACCGTGACAACGGTCATGAAGATAATTTTCAGATCAAGCCACAATGACCAATTACGCAAATAATCCAGATCATACGAAACTCGGCTTTCCATTTTGTCGACCGTATCGGTCTCACCACGATAGCCATTGACCTGAGCCCAGCCGGTAATACCCGGTTTTACCTTGTGGCGCACCATATAGCCGCGAATGATCTTGCGGTACATTTCGTTATGGGCATTGGCATGGGGGCGCGGGCCGACAATACTCATCCGCCCCTGCAAAACATTAATGAACTGCGGCAATTCATCCAGCGATGATTTGCGCAAAAAACCACCAATCGGCGTAAGACGCTTATCTCCCTGCCGTGCCTGCACTACCGCATCACCATTTTCCATCACCGTCATCGAACGGAATTTGTAAACCAGAATACTTTCTCCATCTTCGCCATAGCGATTCTGTTTGAACAAAACCGGGCCAGGAGAGGTTAACTTGATCAGGGCGGCAATCACCAGCAGAATTGGCCAGATGATGGACAAAATCAGTAGTGACAACACAATATCCGAAATACGCTTCACAATACCGTTACTGCCAACAAACGGTGTTTCGCAGATGGAAATGACAGGCAAGCCATTAACATGATCAATCCGCGCCTGAATCAGATCAAACACCAGCAAGTCAGGCAGAAAATAAACCGATGCAGTGCAATCTTGCAGCTCTTCCAGCAAGCTCATGATACGTGGCTGCGATGTCATGGGCAGGGAGATATAAACCTGCTGCACACCATTATCCTTGATATAGCTCGTCAGATCGGCCAAGCGCCCTTTCAGGTTAGGCAATTCATCTTCTGGAAGACGATCCGGAGTACGATCATCAAAAAATCCGAGAAACTCCATCTTGATTTGCGGATTTTTACGAATCTTGTTCGCCAGTAACTGGCCAGATTTATTAGCGCCAACAATTACCGCCTTGCGGAAGCTCTGCTGGGTATCAATCCGACCGATCAGGCCGATTGCCAACAGGCAATGCACCAGTAACAAGGCAATCGGCACAATCACCAACCAGCTGTATATGAATTTTTCGGGAAACAGTTCAAGTAAACCGGTGGCCATGCCAAAACCCAATATCACGACCACGGCAATCAGCCAGTTGATGAGCATGCCATCAATGCCGCGCATTTTCTTCCCGCTGCCAGGCAGCAATAGAGACAGACCATCCAGCGCCAGGGCCGATATCAGGAAAGACACCAATGCAAGCTCGATGAACGGGCCATGGCGACTGATATCAAAATAAAAACTGAGACCATACAGCACAAGAACAACAACAAATGGATCGATGAATGCCTTGCAGAAGCTCAGCCATGGCGAGGCATAACCCTGCGCTCCAAGCGGATCTCGCAACAGATAAAAACGGCTGATCCCTGTGGCAATACCGCTGCCAAGCTCTGCCTTCCCACCTGATTGATACTGTTTATTTAGCATTCCTGCCATCCATGACACTTTAATGATTCTGAAAACTAGAACGAGTACTTCACGTTCGCGCCGATTTGATTGACGTCATAACTGTCATCGGTAAAACCGGAAGTCCGATGTACATATTGGCCATATGCTTCAAACTGCCACATGCGCCATGGCATCCATTGCAATCCTGCTCGGTAAGACCTAGTATTTACCACCACATCAGAGGATGAATAATTCATTTTTGTCTGGCGTACTTCACCACTAAGCACCAGCTTGTCCGACAGATGGGATTTCCCTGTCAGATACCAGGTTTTATTCACCACATCTGCCGTTGATAACCCCGGCTCGGCTGGCGTGCTTTGATATCCGAAGCTCAGCGTGCTCTTTTGATCTACCATCCAGATCAGGCTGATATCCTGCAAAACGTGATTACGATCTGGCTGTATACCCTGCCGGAAGCGGACCGCACTATTTCCCAGCATGGCATTGAGTTGCAATTTGGCCGTAACTGGCCATTCCAGTTGCAACTTTGTGTTTGTCTGACGATATTCATAAGCAGCGTTATTCACCTGCATCGACGGATAAACAACATCGCTCTCTTCTACTCCCATACCCAGGCGACTGCCTTTGGGTGTGGCGTACCAGGCAGTCAGCGATAAAGCATCCTGATCGAAATCCAGCGTGTTCTGCACCTGATGACGCATGGCGGTATGCTCGACACCCGTTTCAAACCGCCAGGCAGTGACCGGCGTCCATGCCAGCTCTGCGCCGCCGATACGGGTACGCACTACATCCCGGCCGATCTGGTTGCTGACATTCAGGGACGGCTGCTCCTGCTTGTCCATATAACGTAATGCACCGGACAACTGGCTGAGCAACTGCCAGTTGAACGCGCCGTTTGTATTCCAGCTTTTGTAATTGAGTGCCGAGTAATCGACGTAACTGTTCTGGTTGTAGCTGCCACCAAACTGAAATTGCTGACGGCCCAGATCCTTCTGGTACTGCCCACCGACTGTGGTAACGGTGTAGATGTCCGACAGACTGCTGGCGTGATAGCTGGATGGCACTCTATCCAGCCCGGAAACGCGAAAGACATTGCTGTCATAGACAGTGCCAAGCTGCGCATAGACAAAGTTGTCATCCCCCTGAACATAAGCCGCAGATACCTTGGCGGGTACACCTGCACACAACAGGCCTAAGGTGGCAGCAGACAGGGGCTTGATTGCATTGGACAGCTTCATCGACTCACTTTTTGACAGGTTTGAAACACAACGCGGCCCATGTCCTGGGGCCCGCAGGGTAGAAATGAAAGAGCGCCCACTGACTGCCATGACACCAGCAGCAGGGAGCGCCCCGTTCATCTCGGTCAAACAGCCAGACTGAAGCTGTTTGCTGCCTTTTTCTGCTTGCGACGCAGCAGCAAGGCTGCCAGGCCCAGACCCATCAACGCATAGGTTTCCGGCTCCGGAACCGGGGCCACCGAAACCTGGTACTGATAGCTACCGCTATAGCTGGTATTGGCAAACACCAAGCCGCTAAGCGACAACTTGTAGTTACCTGCCTTGCCGGCAACATTGTCAAAGCTGGTCGCCCAAGTACCTACGCCCTGAGACTTGGTAAAGCTCGTGCTATCCGTCCACAGCGACGTCCAACCCGTAGCCGTTTGATAGAACAACGTTGCAGTCAGGCTCTTCAGTGCGCTGGTGGTGCCGGAAGACTTCAGCACAACCTGTGCGGCGCTGATCAGACTGTCGCCATCAAGCTTGAAGTTGAAGTTTTGCGTAAAGCCGGATTGACCCGTGGCCACCTTAATGCTTACCGGGCTTTGGGGTGCATACACCACATCCGCATGCGCTGCCGAAGCAGCAAATGCCATGACGACAGAAGCAGCAACCAAGGCCAGTTTCGTCTTGCTCATCTATAAAGCTCCCTTACGGAAAAAAACCAGATCATCGGGCAGGACCAAATCAGTAAAACTCGCCAATACAGTCTTCTCGTACATGCCCACTCAAGCGCCGGATTCACCGACACCGGCACAATACCAGCCACTTGCGCGAGCAACTATAAGTGTATTTACCTAAGTTGTCATGATTGTATTTAAACAATTACTTACAAATAATGTGCAAAAAAAGCCGCTTTTGCGACCACGCAATCACGGAATGACATTCAAATGAAATGAACAAGTAAGTTGGTTTAAAGTTACCAACCAAGAAACAATAATTTCTTTTAAATTGACACTAAACAATTGTCGCCGAGCAGCGACATACAGATTGCCACTTGTAAATTTTTGTTTATTTATGACAAATACTTTATGAAAAATCAGATTTCAATTATGAAGATTCTGAATTTTATAAATATTTACACAGGTATGTTTTCAATAAATTAAACCAAACACTTACCAATTGAACAACTAACAACGATAACTTGACCAGCACTTATCTCAACAAATAATGCCATAAGAATTAAATGTTCATTTAACGTGTAAGTAATCTTATTTAATGGTCAAAATTGAAAATAATCAGCATTTATTCCGAAATTCTTTCGGATGGATGTAGCAAAAAGCAACGGCGCAACCACATTGTGTTGCGCCGCAGCACATAAAACCTGTCACGCCACCCTCAACCGAGCAGCTTGCCATCCCCAAACCAGTCACCCAGCATCTGCCGGATCGCCGCGGCATTAAAGCGCGGCATCCGCCCATCTGCCCATTCCGCGCGATCCAGATGAAAGTTGTAGCGCTCAAATTCTGCCGCCTGACTCATGGCATTGCTGCGGGTATACAGTGTCACCCACGGATCCCCTTCGCGCCAGGCTATGGCCACAGGCACCCCATCCACCTCACCTGACCAAAGCTGGTCGGTCTCGCAGAAATGCACATCATCCAGCAGCACCATATTCACAATGGCGGACAGGCCACCACGTTCGGCATAGACCCGGCGCAGGTGGCGACACAGCCTTTCCTTGCTGCCCAGTGCTGCACGCGATCCGCGCAGCAGAAAGTAATTGCAAGTGCAGGTCAGGACAGCCAGGTCAACACGATAGCATTTGCCAGGGGTGATGCTGCTATGGATGACGACAGCGGGAAAGTCCAGCGGTGGAAAGGTTAGCCTGTCACGAATGTACGGCCAGGGACGGCGCGCCCACGACTCATCGCGCCGCCTTGCCAACACGGGCAAAACCGGTGGCTCAACAGCCTGAATTTCGGCATCCGATACCGGACCGGTATCCCACGCCCGGAATGCACCGCCAAACAAGCCAGCCACACCCGCAACAGCGAGTCCGGTCAATATCAACAACAGTGCACTCAGCCACATACGCCCCCCGTGTCATTTCATCTTCCGACCATACGTTTGCCAATTCCCGGCTTTTGTTTTCATTCAGCATGATCTTTGTAAGCAAACCCGCAGATATTCACTTGTTGTAGTGCATTCACAGACTGTTTTCGACCCAATCACAGCTGCATTTGCCCTGCACGTAAAAAAACCGGCCACAGCCGGTTTTTTCATGACAACAAAGACAGCGCTCAGGTCTTAACGTGACTTGACGAAAGGCACGCCAATCGCCTTCGGTGCCACTGCTCTGCCAACAAAGCCAGCCAGTAACAGCACGGTCAGCACATAGGGAATCACCTGGATGGCCTGCGAGGGAATCTGGCCGATCAAGGGCAGATCCACCCCTTCCAGCCGGATTTGCAGCGCATCGGCAAAGGCAAACAGCAGGCAGCCCACCACGGCGGGCAACGGACGCCATTTGCCGAAAATCAGCGCCGCCAGCGCCAGAAAGCCCTTGCCCGCCGTCATTTCCTTGATAAAGGAACCAGTCTGATACACCGACAGGAAAGTACCGGCCATGCCGCACAGCACACCACCCCAGAACAGCGCGATGTAACGCACCCGCGCTACAGACACGCCTGCGGTATCGGCCGCATGCGGGTTTTCGCCCACCGCGCGCAGGCGCAGGCCAAAGCGGCTGCGGTACACCACCCAGCTGACCAGAGGAATGATCAGGATGGTGAGGTAGACCAGAATGCTGTGGCCGGACAACAGCTTGCCATACAGCTGACCAATAACCGGCACATTGCCCAGCGCATCGGCAAACGGCAGTGCAATGTCGTGAAAGCGCGAGTCGTCATCCAGTTGCGGCGTATTGCCGCCTTGCTGGAACCAGGCCAAGCCCAGCACCGGCGTAATGCCGGAAGCAATCGTGTTGATGGCCATGCCGGAAATCAGCTGGTTACCGTTATAGGTAACCGAGACAAAGGCATGCACCATGGCCATGCTGACTGCCGCCATCACCCCGGCCAACAGGCCCAGCCAGGGCGAATGGGTGACAAAGGCCGCCGCGCCAGAAGCAAACGCCGCCACCAGCATCTTGCCTTCCAGGCCGATGTCCACCACGCCGGAACGCTCGGAGAACATGCCGGCCAAGGCCGCCAGCACCAGTGGGGTAGCCACGCGGATGGTTGAATCAAGCAGACTGAGCCATTGCTCCATCACTTATCCTCCTTGCGTTTGAACAGCCCGGTGATGAAGGGCTCGAACAGGTTTTCCAGTGCACCGCAGAACAGGATGATCAAACCCTGGATGAAGATGATCATCTCGCGGGTAATCACCGGCTTTTCAAACGACAGCTCCAGCCCGCCCTGGGTCAGCCCGCCAAACAGCAAGGCGGACAGGATGATGCCCACCGGATGGTTGCGCCCCATCAGCGCCACGGCAATGCCGACAAAGCCCACGCCATTGGTGAAGGACACATTCATGCGATGGGTGGAACCCAGCAGTTCGTTGATGGCGGCAAAGCCGGACAGCGCACCGGAGATGCACATGGCCAGCATGATGGTTTTGCTGACATTGATCCCGGCGTAGCGCGCCGCGCTTTCGTTGACGCCGACGGTACGCAGCTGGAAGCCCCAACGGCTATGCCACACCAGCAGGTAGAACAGCACGCAGGCCAGCAAGGCCATGATGAAGGTGAGATTGAGCGGAGTATTGGGCAGCTGGATGCCAACGCCGGCAGCCAGCTGATGCAGGGCCGGAATCCAGGCATTGTGGCCGAACTCCCGCGTGGTGGGATTTTGCGAACCGGCTTCAATCAGGTGATGGCCAATCAGGTGCAACATCAGCGAATAGGCGATGAAGTTGAACATGATGGTAGTCACCACGATGTGGCTGCCACGCTTGGCCTGCAACCAGCCCGGAATAAAGGCCCAGGCGGCACCAAAGCCCATGGCCGCCAGAATGCACAAGGGCACCAGCACCAGCGGTGGCAGGGTGTGATCAAACGCCAGCACGACCAGGGTCACCCCCAGCCCGGCCAGATAGGCCTGCCCTTCCCCGCCGATATTGAACAAGCCGGCATGAAAAGCCGTCGCCACGGCCAGACCGGTAAAAATGAAGCCGGTGGTGTAGAACAGCGTGTAGCCGATGCCCTCACCACTGCCAAATGCACCGCTGACCAGCAGTTGCAGGCATTCCCACGGGTCTTCGCCAATCATCCAGGTGACCAGGCCGGTCACCAGCAAGGCGGCCAGCAGATTGAGTACCGGCAGCACGCTCAATTGCGCCCAGCGCGGCAAGGTGGACGGTTGTCCGAATTTCACTGTTTATGCCCCCCCATCAACAAGCCCAGCGATACGGTGTCGGCTTCCTTGGCCGCCACTTCGCCACTGATCTGCCCGCCCGCCATCACCAGGATGCGGTCGGACAAGGCCAGAATCTCTTCCAATTCCACCGACACCAGCAAGATGGCCTTGCCGGCATCACGCAATTCCACCAGCCGGCGGTGGATGAACTCGATGGCACCGATATCCACCCCGCGGGTGGGCTGGCCGATCAGCAGCAAGTCCGGATTGGCGTGGATTTCGCGTGCCAGCACCACTTTTTGTTGATTGCCGCCAGACAGCAGGCCCACGCGCAGCTGGGCATTGTCCGGGCGAATATCAAACTGGCGGATGAAGTCGCGGGTACGCGCCAGCAGCGCCTGGCGGGAAAACAGGCCGCGGCGACTGACGGTTTTATCGTTGTGGTAGCCCAGGATGGCGTTTTCGAACATGGGGAAGGATTTCACCAGCCCCTCGCGCGAACGGTCTTCCGGCACATGGGCAATGCCCCTGTTGCGATACAGCGCCGCACGCGGCTGGCTGGATTTTTCCTGCAGCAAATCCTGGCCGTGGTAGCGGATTTCACCGCTGGTGGGCTCCACCATGCCGGCCAGCACTTCCAGTAGCTCGGACTGGCCATTGCCGGACACCCCGGCAATGCCGACGATTTCACCGGCACGCACCTGAAAATCCAGCCCGTCCAGCAGCTTGACGCCGCGTGCATCGGTCAGGCTCAGGCCACGCACCTCCAGCACCGCTGCGCCGGGCGTGCGCTCGGCCTTGTCCACCTTCAGCGATACCTTGCGCCCCACCATCAGGTCGGCCAGCTTTTCCTTGTCGACGTCAGCGGTGCGCACATTGCCCACTACGGTGCCGGCACGCATCACGCTCACCGCATCGGTAATGTCCATCACCTCGCGCAGCTTGTGGGTGATCAGGATGACCGTCTTGCCCTGCTCGCGCAGCGCACGCAGGATGCAGAACAGATGGTCGGCCTCCTGCGGGGTCAGCACCGCGGTGGGCTCGTCCAGAATCAGCACATCGGCACCGCGATACAGCGCCTTGAGGATTTCCACCCGCTGCTGCAGGCCCACGCCCAGCTCGCCCACCAGGGCGTCCGGGTCCACTTCCAGCGAATAATCGCGATTGAGCTGCAGCAAATGCGCCCGCGCCTGCTCCATGCCCTGCTTGAGCAGCAAGCCACCTTCGGCACCCAGCACAATGTTTTCCAGCACGGTAAAGGTATCCACCAGCATGAAGTGCTGATGCACCATGCCAATACCCAGGCGGATGGCCTCCTGGCTGTTGCGGATGCGCGCTTCGCGGCCATGCACCCGGATACTGCCTTCGTCGGCCTGGTAATAGCCGTACAGAATGCTCATCAGCGTGGATTTGCCCGCGCCGTTTTCCCCGATGATGCCGTGTATGGAGCCCTTGGCGATGTGCATGGACACATCGCGATTGGCCTGCACCGCGCCAAAGCGCTTGCAGATGCCGGCCAGTTCGATGGCGAAATCAGTCATGCCTGTATTTCCCCGCATGCAATAAATCCCGGTGCACCCTGCAAGAACCAAACAGGCACGAGAGCCGAAGCCATCGTGCCTGCAGTTCTCCCAGGCCGCAGCCGGGAAAAGATAATCTAGAAACTTATTTCACCGGACAGCTATTGTTGCTGCGATAGTCCACCACGCTGAGCTTGCCGCTGATGATGTCCTTCTTGGCCGCGCCAATCTTCTTTTCCATATCGGCGGAAATCAGCTTGCGGTTGTTGGCATCCAGCGCCCAGTCCACGCCGCCTTCCTTCAGGCCCATCACCTTCACTTCCGGCTTCCAGCTGCCATCCTTGGCGGATTTGAAGGTGTCGTACACGGCATTGTCCACGCGCTTCACCATGGAAGTCAGCACAAAGCCCGGGTACAGGTGGTTCTGGTTGCTGTCCACACCGATGGACAGCTTGTTTGCGGTCTTGGCGGCTTGCAGCACGCCCAGGCCAGTGCCGCCGGCAGCGGCAAACACCACGTCCACGCCACGGTCAAACTGGCTCTTGGCCAGTTCGGTGCCACGTGCCGGGTCGTTGAAGGCCTGCGGGGTGGTGCCGGTCATGTTCTGGATGACTTCGGTTTTCTTGTTGGCATACTTGGCACCTTGCACATAGCCACAGCCAAAGGCGCGAATCAGCGGCACATCCATGCCACCGATATAACCCACCTTGCCGGACTTGGAAGCCAGCGCAGCGGCCATGCCCACCAGGAAGGAGCCTTCCTGTTCCTTGAACACGATACTCTGTACGTTCGGCCCCTTGGCCACGGAGTCAATGATGGTGAATTTCACCTTGGGGAATTCCTTGGCCACAGTTTCCACCGCCTGGGTGAAGGAGAAGCCCACGGAGACGATCAGGTCGGCATCCTTGCGCGCCAGGTTGCGCAGCAGTTGTTCTTTCTGCGCTTCGGAGGCGATAGTGCCTTCGCGGTAGCTGATCTTGAATTCCTTCTTGAAACGCTCGGCGCCATTGAATGCCGCCTCGTTGAAGCTCTTGTCGAACTTGCCGGCCTGGTCGTAGATCACTGCCGGGCTGAAATCCTTGGCGAAGCTTGTGCCAGCCAGTACGGACAGGGCAACGGCAAGGCTTGCGCGTTTCAATTGAATGGTCATATCAGGAACTCTTGGTTTTGTTGGTCAACATGCAGATGGACAGCAGTCTGCATCATGCAGTCTCGGAAAGCCCCAGCTTCCGCATTGGCTATTTTTTTGCACAACTCACCCGGCAGCAGCTAAATCGATATCAGCCAACAGCACGGCATTTCAACTTGATGGGCGCGGCGAATTGTAATGAGGGGGAAATTGACTGTAAACATTTTCCTCTCTACTTTGAAATACCCTGTCGCAAAGCTGGCATTCAGCAAACAGGAAAGCAGCATCACACTGCTGCGCGCGCCACAAAATACATGCCAGCCAAGCATGACAGAACAGAAAATATGACGTTTTGCTGACGGCGCTGCAAGATTTCACTGCAAACATCGTACGGAACCGGTGACTTTTCCCGCCACACCCCACCCCCGCTGTATCAATTCGGCCACGTATGCCCCATCGGCATACCCAAGCCGGGCGCAAAGCCCTACAATCGCCGCCTTCGCTTCATCAACACTGCCATGCTACCCATCCTTTACCGCGACCCGCAGCTGATCGCCATTCACAAGCCGTCCAACTTGCTGGTCCACCGCTCCGAGCTGGACCGCCATGAAACCCGTTTTGCCATCCAGTTGCTGCGCGACCAGATCGGCCAGCGCGTCTATCCGGTACACCGCCTGGACAAGGGTACCTCCGGCGTCTTGCTGTTTGCGCTGGACAAGGACAGCGCGCGGGAAATGAGCTGGCAGTTTGAACGGCAAGAAGTCAGCAAGCGCTATCTGGCAGTGGTGCGCGGCCATCCGGCGGAATCCGGCCATATCGATCATGCCTTGAGCCGCCGCGTGGACGACCTGGCCTGGCTGGGTGAAAAGGTGCAGCCAGGCCCGCAGGAAGCGCAAACCGACTACCGCCGCCTGGCCACGGTGGAAGTGCCCATCGCCGTGGACCGCTACCCCAGCAGCCGCTATGCACTGCTGGAGTTGTCGCCGCTCACCGGCCGCCGCCACCAGTTGCGCCGCCACATGAAGCACATCGCCCACCCCATCATCGGCGACGCCACCCACGGCAAGGGCGTGCACAACCGCATGTTTGCCGAGCACTTTGGCAGCCAACGCATGTTGCTGGCTTGCATGGAAATGCAGATCACCCATCCGCTGACCGGTGCAGCCATCCAGCTGACCTGCCCGTTGGCGGAAGACTTTGCCAGCGTGGTGCGCTCGCTGGGCTGGGAAAGCGCCCTGCCCGCCAACTGGCTGCCCGCCGTCTGAAGCGCGGTCAAATCCGCTACAATGCCGCCATTGTCTTAGAAAGCTGATGCATGCTGAGTTATCGCCACGCCTTTCACGCCGGCAACCACGCCGACGTGCTCAAGCACCTGATTGAAATTGCCGTACTGGATTATCTGGGCCAGAAAGACAAACCCTACTGGTATATCGACACCCACGCCGGTGCCGGTGGCTATGCGCTGCAAGAAGGTTATGCCGCCAAGAATGCCGAATACCTGAGCGGCATTGCCCGCCTGTGGGACCGTACCGACCTGCCACCCGCCGTGGCGGCCTATGTGGATGTGGTGCGTGAGATGAATCCGGATGGCGAATTGCGCTACTACCCCGGTTCGCCCTGGTGCGCCGCCGCGGTGATGCCGCAAAGCGACAAGCTGCGCCTGTTCGAACTGCACCCGACTGACTTTCAGCTGCTGGAACAGAACTTTGGCGGCCACCCGCGCCGCACCCAGCTGCAGCAGGCCAATGGCTTTGAGGGCATCAAGGCCATCCTGCCGCCGCCTCCGCGTCGCGGCCTGGTGCTGATCGACCCGCCGTATGAGGACAAGCGCGACTACCAGCACGTGGTTACCGCGCTGAAAGAAGGCCTGAAGCGCTTTGCCACCGGCATCTATGCCGTGTGGTACCCCTGCCTGCAACGCGCCGAAATGAAAGAACTGCCCAAGGAGCTGAAAAAGTTGCCGGCCAAGAGCTGGCTGCGCGCCGAGCTGCACGTGCAGGCACCGTCGGCAGACGGCTTTGGCATGTACGGCAGTGGCATGTTCCTGCTCAATCCGCCATGGACCTTACCCGCCATGCTGAAGGAAGTACTGCCCTACCTGGTGGAACAACTGGGTCAGGATGCCAAGGCCAGCTTCATCCTGGAAACCGGCGGCGACTTGTAAGCACTCAAACCGCTCGCCACGCAATGCCACCCTGCGGGGTGGCATTTTTTTTGCATCAACATGCAGACGCAAAAAAGCCGACCACCAGGTCGGCTTTTGTCTGACAAACCGGCAGCTTATTTCAACAGCTTGCTGATGTCCTTGGCTTCCCAATGCGGGAAGTGCTTGCGCACCAGCTGGTTGAATTCCAGCTCGAAAGCACGCAAACGGGCCAGCTCGTCGCTCACCGGGTCGGCAGTGGATTCGGCAGCCGCCGTCACCATGCCCGCAGCGGCAGTGGCATTGGACAGGCGGTCGATGATGATGAAGCTGCCAGTACCACGGCACTGGGCATAGGCATCAAACACCACCGGCGCGTTAAGCTCCACGCGGCACAGGGCGATTTCGTTCAGTGCCAGTTGCGGCGCATCGAACTGCTGCAGCGAGTTGACATCGATACGGTGCTCGATGGCGGCCACACGGCCTGTAACCACCTTGCCCGCCAGCTTGAAACCAT
Organism: Aquitalea sp.; assembly: GCF_030150775.1. NCBI lineage: Bacteria > Pseudomonadati > Pseudomonadota > Betaproteobacteria > Neisseriales > Chromobacteriaceae > Aquitalea > Aquitalea sp. The sequence continues at coordinate 5,867 of NZ_JASLFG010000022.1, read as the reverse complement.
ATTCCTTGCCCACGGTCAGCGGGGCTTCGGCCATCCACACCACGTGGGCGTCAAAGGCCTGCGCCACGCTCGGCAGCTGCTCACCGGCGCGTACAATCATGTCGCCACGTGAAATGTCGATTTCATCTTCCAATGTCAGGGTAATGGCCTGACCAACAAACGCCGACGGCTGATTGCCTTCGAAAGTGACCACTTCCTTCACCTTGCTGCGCTTGCCAGACGGCAGGGCCACAATCGCGTCGCCCGGCTTCACTTCACCCGCCACCACGGTGCCGCAGAAACCACGGAAGTCCAGATTGGGGCGGTTGACGTACTGCACCGGCAGACGGAAGGCTTCCAGCGCCACGTCGTGGCTCACCTGCACGCTTTCCAGCAACTCCATCAGGGTGGCACCCTGATACCAGCCCATGTTTTCGCTGCGGGTCACCACATTGTCGCCACGCAGGGCGGAAATCGGCACAAAGCGGATATCCGGAATGGTCAGGTGTTCGGAGAAAGCCAGGTACTCTTCACGGATGCGGTCGTACACTTCCTGGCTGTGCTCCACCAGGTCCATCTTGTTGATGGCCACAATCACGTGCTTGATGCCCAGCAGGCTGACGATGTAGCTGTGACGACGGGTCTGGGTCTGCACACCACGGCGCGCGTCGATCAGGATCACGGCCAGATTGCAGGTGGACGCACCGGTAGCCATATTGCGGGTGTACTGCTCGTGACCTGGGCAGTCGGCAATGATGAACTTGCGCTTTTCGGTACTGAAGTAGCGGTAGGCCACGTCAATGGTGATGCCCTGCTCGCGCTCGGCCTGCAGGCCGTCCACCAGCAGCGCCAGGTCGATTTCCTGGTCGGTGGTGTTGTACTTTTTCGAGTCGCGCTCGATGGCAGCCAGCTGGTCTTCAAAAATCAGCTTGGAGTCGTGCAGCAGACGGCCAATCAGGGTGGATTTGCCGTCGTCGACATTGCCACAGGTGATAAAGCGCAGCATGTCCTTGTTTTCATGCTGCTTCAGGTATTCCAGGATATCGCTGGCAATCAGCTCGGACTGGTGAGACATGATCGTTCTTTCCGCTATATTCCGTCGCCAGGGCGCCGGACATCTATTCTTCAGAAGGGTGACAGGATGAAGCCGGGCTTAGAAATAGCCTTCCATCTTCTTCTTCTCCATCGAGCCCGCCTGGTCGTGGTCAATCAAGCGGCCCTGACGCTCACTGGTGGTGGTGAGCAGCATTTCCTGGATCACCTCCGGCAGTGTGGCGGCAGTGGATTCCACCGCACCGGTCAGCGGATAACAGCCCAGGGTACGGAAACGCACCTGCTTCTTGGTGATGCTGGCTTTCTGCTCCGGCGTCAGGTATTGCAGAATGCGGTCGTCATCAATCATCACCAGCGTGCCATTAAGGTTGACCACTTCGCGTTCGGCGGCGAAGTACAGCGGCACGATGTCGATGTTTTCCAGATAGATGTACTGCCAGATATCCAGCTCGGTCCAGTTGGACAGTGGGAACACGCGAATGCTCTCACCCTTGTCGATCTTGCTGTTGTAGATGTTCCAGAGTTCCGGACGCTGGTTCTTCGGGTCCCAGCGGTGGTTCTTGTCGCGGAAGGAGTACACGCGCTCCTTGGCGCGGGATTTCTCTTCGTCACGGCGCGCGCCACCAAAAGCCGCATCAAAACCATATTTGTTCAGCGCCTGCTTCAGGCCTTCGGTCTTCATCACGTCGGTGTGCTTGGCACTGCCCACGGTGAAGGGATTGACGTTGGCCTTAACGCCCTCTTCATTCACATGCACGATCAGGTCCCAGCCTTCGGCGGCCTGCTTGTCGCGCAAGGCGTACATGTCCTTGAACTTCCAGGTGGTGTCTACATGCATCAGCGGGAACGGTGGCTTGCCCGGCGCAAAGGCCTTGCGTGCCAGATGCAGCATCACGGCAGAGTCTTTGCCGATACTGTACAACATGACCGGATTTTCAAATTCCGCGGCCACTTCGCGAATGATGTGAATCGACTCGGCTTCCAGCTGCTTGAGATGAGTCAGCTTTTGTTGACTGATGTTCATGATTCCCGCCTGTTCCTGGGCTGCCTGCGCTCCAAAATGAGCACAGCATGATGGTTTGCTAGTCGCTCAATTTACCGGAAGGACTGCATTTTTCCAAAACCAGTTGGATATATCAATATGCACTATCCAAGTGAAAATTCAGTCCAAAGAGCAATAACGCAATCGCGAATCAGCCATGTCACACCACGAAATAAGCCATATAGTGACAGGCAGGGAGAGAACATCATGAACCGCGACAACGATAATGCGGAATACCAGCCAATACGTCATATCCATTGCAGCGATGGCAGCCAGCTGTTACTGGCCAGCACAAGCGGGCAGCAATACCTGCTGATGCCCATGCCCGAAGAGGCCAGCCGCGTCGCGCCGCACCACGGCCTGCTTGCCTCACCATCCGGCGACACCATACTGAACAGCCAGCAATACGCCTGCTACCCCACTGGCGACAGCAAAATGCTGGCCGAGACGCTGCAGGCCAAACCGGATGCGCGGGAAGCTGCGGGCATGGCCTGCGACATCATGGAAGCCTTGTTACACCTGCAATTACAGCAGCTGGCACTACCCAACCTGGATGCAGAACACACCCTGGTCAACCCGCACGGGCAAATCAGCCTGCTGGGGCAGCATGCCGCCATTGCCGACGATAGCGAACAGCAGCGCCACAACGTGCAGCAGGCTGGCCAGTTGCTATACCAACTATTGGGCGGACGTCCCTACAGCAGCCTTGCCCTGCAGAAGCTGCGCCCGGATCTGGACACTGAATTACTGCAACTATGCCAGACCTTGCTGGACTGCCCCGGCCCGGCCATTGCCATTACCCGTACCAGTCTTGCCCAGCTGCAAGACTGGCTGGTACGCCAGCAGCGTTTCATCCGCACCGAAGGAAACCAGCAGGCAGCACTGGAGCAGTTACTGCAACGCATGCGACACAGCCCGGACTTTCCGGCACTGTCTCAAGCCATCAGCGCCATCAACCACATCGGTAATGCCGACAGTGAACGCTTGCAGGTACTGGCAGAAATCATCCTCAAGGATTTCTCGCTCACCAACAAGCTGCTCAAAGTGGTGAATGCCGCCAACTTCAGTCAGTTTGGCGGCTCGGTCAGCACGGTGTCGCGCGCCATCGTGATTCTGGGTTTCGACACCATCCGCAACCTGGCATTGACGCTGCTGCTGTTCGAGCACATGCACAACCGCAGCCATGCCCAGGAAGTGCGGGACGTTGCCACCAAAGCGCTGTTTTGCGGATTGCTTGCCCGCAGCCTTGCGCGCCGCAGCCGTATGCAGGAAGCTGAAGAAGCGCTGATTTGCGGCATGTTTCAGCAACTGGGGGAACTGCTGTGCGTCTACTATTTCCGTAATGAATATCGCCTGATCCACAAGAAAATCAGCGCCGGCAGCAGCGCCGCCCAAGCAGTTCAACACACCCTCGGGCTTTCCTATGCCACCCTCGGCGCCAGCACTGCCGACATGTGGAGCTTCCCGGAACGTATCGTCAGCAGCCTGGAACCCTACCCGCTAGGCCCGGTGCGCCAACCACAACACAGCGCAGCCCGCCTGCGCATGCTGGGCAATCTGGCCAACGAACTGACCCACTTGCTGACAGGGCCATCCGGCATACGGGCCGGCCAGGTACAGCCCTTATTGGTACGCTATGAACGCGCCTGTGCACTGGAGGCCAACACCCTGCATGAGGTCATTACAGAGACACAAGCCGAATTTGCCAACTATTTGCAGGAATGGAGCGGAGAAGCCACACCGCAAGGCAATGCTCAGCATCTCAAGACCGCTGCGCTTGGCCCGCACCCGGATAGCCAACACCCCGCTCCAGCAGCAGAGCTGGAGGCAAGCTATGTCCATACCACGCCAGCAACGACATCCCTGCTTTCCAGCGGCATCCAGGACATCACCACCACCTTGCTGGGCAATTACCAGCTCAACGACCTGTTGCGCATGATTCTGGAAATCATGTACCGTGCCGTCGGTTTTGATCATGTCCTGCTGTGTACCAGAGACCCGCGACAGAACACCCTGCATGCGCGCTTCGGCTTTGGCGAGGACACTGCTGCGCTGCTGCCGCAATTCAAGATCGACCTGCAGCAGCAGGACAATGCCTTCTGCATTGCCATGGAGCGAAATGTCGACATTTTTATCGAAGACGCCAGTGCACCGGCCATCAGCAGCCATATTCCACGCTGGTATCGGCAACTGGATCTTGCCCAAACGTTTATCATCTTTCCGCTGGTACTGGAAAAGAGGAAAATAGGCTTCCTGTATGGCGACAAAAAGCAAGCCCACAGCTTGCCTTTACGCCCGGACGAACTCAATCTGCTCAAGACGCTGCGTAACCAGGCCTTGCTGGCCATCCGCCAGAAGCAGAACTGATCCCGACATATCCAGAGAAGCCGCTTGCCATCACCGACCTCGCACCCGACATCGCTGACCCGCAGAAAGCTGCTGCAACACGGACTCGCTGCCGCCGGTGCCGGGTTGCTGCAAGCCTGCGGCACAGCACCACATCAACTTGCCGTCACCAAATCAGCACCTGCCACCATGTCACTGCAAAACAACGAAATTGCGCTGCTCGCCTGCTCCGGAACACTGCCCAACGCCTTGCAACGCCAACACGGCGTAGAGCGATTGCAACAAGCAGGATTCAATATCAGCAACCGTAACGCAATCGATCGTCAGTACCAACGCTTTGCCGGTAGCGATCAGGAAAGGCTGCAGGACCTCAATCAGCTGACGCAGCGTCAGGACATGCCGCGCATGCTGCTGGCAGGGCGTGGCGGCTATGGCGCATGCCGCCTGCTAGCAGACATTGACTATGCTCGGCTATGCCCCATGCTCAAGGAAGCCGGCACCCAAATCATGGGCTATAGCGACTTCACCGCGATTCAGCTTGCCATGCTAGCTAAAGGCGGCATTGGCAGCTTTGCCGGCCCCATGCTGTACAGCGACTTTGGCGGACGCAAACTCAGCCCGATGGCCATGCAACACTTCATTCAGGCAAGTACAACAAGCAACTGGTCCGTCTTCACGCCTACGCCACAGGCTCACACAGCAGCGGGCGAAGGCATTTTCTGGGGCGGCAATCTCAGCGTACTGTCCAGCCTGGTTGGCAGCCCTTTCCTACCCGACATCCAGGGCGGATTACTGTTTCTGGAGGACGTGGCCGAGCAGCCCTATCGCCTGGAACGCATGCTGCAGCAGCTTTATCTGGCCGGCATTCTACAGCGGCAAAAAGCCATTTTCCTGGGCGACTTTGCCATGGGACGCATCGTGGATGCCTATGACGCCGGCTACACACTGGACAGTGTCATTGCCCAGCTACGCAGCCAGCTGCGCATCCCCGTCCTTACCGGCATTCCCTTCGGCCACATTCATGACAAAACTACCCTGCCGCTAGGCTATCCGACCCGCTTCAGCAGCGATGAAAACGGACTGACCCTCTCCTTCAGCGACTACCCGGTTCAGCCGGCGACAGGCCTGACACTGGAACGGCTGCTGCCTGAGCACTGAGTCGTAGATACGACAAAGCCACCGCATGCGGTGGCTTTGTATTTGCTGCGCCCCATCCACGCCCCCGTCACCGCTGCAGCCGAGCAAGGACTGGCCTTATGGTCAGGCAAGTTAAATGGTGGCGCAGAATGCACAAAGCCCAGCTCGATTGAGCTGGGCTTCTGTATGGGGAGTCTGGCGGTGTCCTACTTTCACATGGCGAATGCCACACTATCATCGGCGCTAAGGCGTTTCACGGTCCTGTTCGGGATGGGAAGGCGTGGGACCACCTCGCTATGGCCACCAGACA